>CAZODB010000005.1:0-24151 GCA_964578425.1 uncultured Herbinix sp. | reverse complement strand
AACAACCTTTTAACCTGCTCTGCCATACCCTTGCATAATCCATATGTGAATTCGGATACTCACAAGCAAGATGTTTTCGAATTACCCAAGATCGAGATGCTTGGGCAGGAGGTGTTCAAATATGCTGTCCGAACCATAAGCGACAATATAAATAAAATACTAAACAAGGCCAAGCTAACAAAGGAGGATATCGCATATATAATACCTCACCAAGCAAATCAAAGAATAATTGAACTGGCATCAAAGCACTGCATAATACCTCAAGAGAAATTTTTTATGAATTTAGACCGTTATGGAAATACTTCAGCGGCAAGTATAGGAATAGCCCTAGATGAACTAGTGTCTGAGGGCAATCTAAAACAAGGTGATAGGATAATCTTGGTGGGCTTTGGTGGTGGTATGACAAGCGGATCCGTACTTCTTGAGTGGAATTAATAAAAGTTTATTTGTCGGGTAAATGCCCGCTAATAAATAGATATATCTATAAATTTAACTATGATATTAAAAAAGATATTAAGGAGGATTTATATTATGGATTTAAACAAAGTAAAAGAACTTGTAGCGGAACAATTAGGAGTAGAGGTTACTGAATTAAAGCCGGAGACATCATTAAAGGATGACTTAAATGCCGATTCCCTAGATTTATTCCAGATTATAATGAGTCTGGAGGAGGAGTTAGATATTGAGATTCCCACAGAGGATACGGAGAGCATCAATACAATAGGTGATATAGAGAAATATCTTGAGAATAGAAAGACTGAATAGCTGGATACAGCAGATTAATTCGTTATAGACAGGAGTAGGAGTAATGAGATCACTAATATGTGATATGTTAGGAATAGAATATCCCATAATCCAGGGGGCGATGGCATGGATTGCTAATGCATCCTTGGCTGCGGCGGTATCTGAGGCGGGGGGACTAGGGATTATTGCGGGCGGTACAGCACCTGTGGAGCTTATTCGTAGTGAGGTTCGGAAAGCCAAGGAAATCACTTCTAAGCCAATCGGAGTTAATATCATGCTTTTAAGTCCTCATGCTGATGAGATGGCTAAAATGGTTTGTGAGGAAGGTGTTCAGGTAGTCACCACTGGAGCTGGTACACCGGGAAAATATATGGATAAGTGGAAATCCCACAATATTAAAGTAATTCCAGTTGTACCATCAGTAGCCATTGCTAAGAGAATGGTACGAAGCGGTGCTGACGCGTTAATAGCGGAGGGTACAGAGGCAGGTGGGCATGTGGGTGAATTAACTACTATGGTTTTGGTTCCGCAGATTGTTGATGCAGTGGATGTTCCTGTAATAGCAGCAGGGGGCATTGGAGATGGTAGAGGAATGGCAGCAGCATTTATGCTTGGTGCTGATGCTGTTCAGCTAGGAACCCGTTTTCTTACAGCATATGAATGCACAATACATGAAAACTATAAGAAAAAGGTACTAAATGCTAAGGATATCGATACTGTAGTTACAGGCAGACGTAGCGGGCATCCGGTCAGAGTCATAAAAAACAAGCTAAGTCGAAGCTTTACAGAGCTTGATCTTACTATTGCTCCTCTGGAGGAATATGAGAAGCTTGGTGATGGTGCATTGGCTAAAGCCGTCATAGACGGGGATATGGAATTTGGCAGTATAATGGCGGGTCAGATTGCAGCTATTGTAAATAAGGAACAAAGCTGTAAGGATATAATACTTGACTTAATGACGGAGACTAATAAGCTGCTTCAAGCAATTAGGAATATAAGCTAAAATTATCTAGTAAATTATATGCAACTATGTAGTATATTAAAAAAGAAGAGAATTGAACTGATTGGAGGTTGATATGGAGAAGATTGCTTTTCTCTTTCCTGGCCAGGGCTCTCAATATATCGGAATGGGTAAAGAGCTTTATGATAACTTTTCAGAATGTAAAAGAATATTTGATGAGACTGATGATAGCTTGAATATAAAGCTTTCAGACATGATATTTGAGGGCAATAAGGAAGAGCTAAATCGTACAGAATATACACAGCCAGCCATCGTAACCATGTCTATAGCGGCTTGTCATGCTCTATCAAGCTACGATATAAAGCCCCACGTAACTGCGGGCTTAAGCCTTGGGGAATACTCATCACTTACATTCAGCGGAGTATTTACTTGCTCGCAGGTAATACCTTTGGTACAAAAGCGTGGTAGATTTATGCAGGATGCAGTTGAGGAAGGGAAAGGAACAATGTGTGCAATCCTCGGACTTTCTGAGGATAAGCTAAGGGAAGCATGTGAAAAAGCCAAGGAATATGGCATAGTTGAGCCTGCGAATTTTAACTGTCCCGGTCAGATTGTTATTGGAGGTGAGATTAGGGCAGTGGAGAAGGCGGCTGAGATCGCTAAGGAGCTAGGAGCCTTAAGGTGTGTATATCTTGCTGTGAGCGCTCCCTTTCATACTACTATGCTTACCCCGGCGGCTGATAATTTAAAGGCTGAGTTGGATGGCCTATCACTGGGCAGCCTAAAGCTTCCTGTGATTAGCAATGTAACTGCAGATTACATCAATAGAGTAGATGAGATTAAGGGTCTACTATATAAGCAGGTTATGAGTAGTGTTCTCTGGGAGCAGTCTATCCGAAGAATGGCAGAGGATGGTGTCAGGCACTATGTAGAGCTTGGTCCGGGAAGGACTTTATCAGGCTTTGTAAAGAAGATTGACCGTGGGCTCACTACCTATCAGGTAGAGGATTTGGCATCCCTTAAGAAGACTGTTTCGGCCCTAAAAGACTTGTGTTAGTTCAAAAGCATGTGTATATGTAAAGTGCATGATGTATATAAGATAGGTGTTGTATATAAGAAAGCAGGATGTATATAAGAGCGCGGGATAGATATAAGAAAGCAGGATGTATATAAGAAAGCTGATGTATATAAGAAAGCTGATGGAAATGGAGATTAATATGCTTAAAGGAAAAACCGCAATAATTACCGGTGCTGGAAGGGGAATAGGAAGAGCGATAGCTCTGCAATTTGCTCATCATGGTGCAAGGGTTGTAGTAAATTATAGAAATAGTATTACTCAGGTGGAGGAGCTTTTGCTGATAATAAAAAAGGCTGGTGGTGAAGCAATAGCCATCAGGGCAGACATCAGTAAAGAGGAGGAAGCCAAGAACCTGATTGATCAGACAATCAAAGAATATAAAACTCTAGATATTCTGGTAAACAATGCAGGTATAACTAAGGATAATCTACTTATAAGAATGTCAGAAGAGGAATTTGATAGCGTTATGGATATTAATCTTAAGGGGACATTCTTATGCATGAAGCACGGAGCTAAAGTCATGCTAAGGCAGCGGTTCGGTAAGATAATCAATATATCCTCGGTTGTAGGCATAGCCGGAAATATCGGCCAGGCAAATTATGCAGCCTCTAAGGCAGGGGTAGTCGGAATGACAAAATCAGCTGCCAGAGAGCTGTCTAGCAGGGGTATTACCGTAAATGCAGTGGCACCGGGCTTTATACAGACTGATATGACAGAAGCATTATCTGATAGGGTTAAGGAAGCAAGTATAGCAGCCATTCCCCTTGGTCGCTTTGGTAAAGCTGAAGAGGTTGCAGAGGCTGTAAGCTTCTTGGCATCAGAGGCGGCTAATTATATAACCGGTCAGGTACTACAGGTAGATGGCGGTATGATCATGTAAATTGTCTTCTGCTAGTAGAAAATACTAGATAAATTCAAGTGTTACTATATACAAGTCGCTGTATGGCGGCGGAATGAGAGGTAGGTATGGATCACAGAGTTGTAATAACAGGCTTAGGAGCTATTACGCCAATTGGTAATACAGTAGATGAATTCTTCGAAAATGTACAGGCTGGGGCATGTGGTATTGATTTTATTACAAGCTTTGATACTGAGGCTTTTGCTGTAAAACTGGTTGCTGCTGTAAAGAATTTTGATCCAAAGCTATATATGGACTTTAAGGAAGCTAGGAGAATGGAACGGTTTTCTCAGTTTGCACTAGCAGCTTCCACGCAGGCAATCAGGGATTCGGGAATAGATTTGGATAGCTTGGATAAGGATCGCTTTGGAGTAATAGTAGGCTCGGGTATTGGTGGTCTTGAGAACATAGAAAATGAGACGTATACCTTGTCAAATAAGGGACCTAGAAGAGTAAATCCCTTATTCATACCTATGACAATCACCAACATGGCAGCGGGAAATATAGCCATAAAGTTTGGTGCTCAGGGTATATGCACCAATGTAGTTACTGCCTGTGCTAGCGGTACACATAGCATAGGAGAGGCGTTTAGAAATATTAAGCACGGATATGCAGACGTGATATTGGCAGGTGGTACGGAAGCCTCTATTTCACCCTTAGGTGTTGCAGGCTTTAGTGCTCTTACGGCATTGTCGGTTAGTCAGAATCCTCTAAGAGCATCTATTCCTTTTGATAAGGAAAGAGACGGCTTCGTCATGGGTGAAGGAGCTGGCATCCTGTTAATGGAGAAATATGAGCATGCCATAAGCCGTGGTGCAAAAATATATGCAGAAATCGTTGGCTATGGAGCCACCGCAGACGCTTATCATATTACAGCGCCATCTCCAGATGGTCACGGTGGAGCAATGTCAATGAGAAATGCCATGAAGGAAGCAGACATTACACCGAAGGACATATCCTATGTAAATGCCCATGGCACAAGCACACCTATCAATGACAGATTGGAGACTATGGCTATGAAGAAAGCCTTTGGGGATGAGGCATATAAGATACCTGTAAGCTCTACTAAGTCTATGATTGGCCATCTTCTAGGAGCCGCAGGGGCGGTTGAAGCAGTAGTCTGTATCAAAGCTATAGAAAGGGATTTTATTCCCGCAACCATAGGTCTTCTTGAGAAGGATGAGGAATGTGATTTGGATTATGTGCCAGGTAAGGGAAGAGAAGGCAAATTATCATATGTAATGACCAATAGCTTAGGCTTTGGAGGTCATAATGCAAGTTTAATCTTTAGAAATATGGAGGTATAGCCATGGAATATAATGAAATAGTTAGCCTGATGCAGGAAATGACTAAGATGGATATTACTAGGATTATGATTGAGCAGGATAATTTTAAACTTGAGCTTGAGAAGAATACAAACAGAGGATATCTAGCACCAAGCCCTAATACTGAGCAGGCGACCTATGTGAATACGCAGCCTATCCAGACACCGGCTACTAAGCAGGAGTTAGATAGTTTAGAGATAAATAGCTCAAAGGACACGAGGCTTGCGGGAGCTAAGAAGATTTTATCTCCGATGGTAGGAACATTTTATCGTCAGCCTGCACCAGATAAGCCTGCATTTGTCAGCGAGGGCGATATAGTTAAGAAGGGGCAGCCAGTCTGCATCATAGAAGCAATGAAGCTGATGAATGAGATAGAAAGTGAATTGGATGGACTAATAATAGAGTGCTTGGTAGAGAATGAGGAAATGGTAGAGTTTGGCCAGCCACTATTTATATTAAAGTAAATTCTGCCCTTGTGACAAGCCTAATTTATCGGATGATATAGTTGAGATATTATATACAATATCCATTGAGTGTTAGAATATGGAAAAGTCTTGCTATTATATGAGAAAGGGATTATTATGTTAAATGTGGATGAAATACAAAAAATAATACCTCATCGTCCTCCCTTCCTTCTAGTTGACCGCATAGAAAAGCTAGAGCCGGGAGTACATGGTGTAGGAAGAAAATGCGTTACTATGGATGAACCATATTTTGTGGGACATTTTCCCGGAAAGGCAGTTATGCCAGGTGTTATAATATTGGAGGCCCTTGCTCAGACCGGGGCAGTGGTAATGCTATCAGAAGAGAAGCATGCAGGAAAGATTGTGTATTTTGGAGGAATGGATAAGGTAAAATTCAGACGACAGGTTGTACCAGGTGACGTAATAATTCTAGATGTAGAAATAATTAAAAACAGGGGAAGCTTCGGTGTTGGATCCGCAGTTGCCTATGTAGAGGATGAGGTGGCTGTTGAGGCTATATTTACATTTGTCATAGGGGAAGGTTTATAACGAGCAGTTGAACCGTCTTTCTCGGTAAAAATCGTCTAGATAACTGATAGAATTGAATGGAGAATAAGGAGAATCAGATGTTTCATAAAATATTGATCGCAAATCGCGGAGAAATAGCTGTACGAATTATCCGCGCCTGCAAGGAAATGGGTATTGAGACAGTAGCCGTATATTCTGAGGCTGATAAAGAAGCCTTGCATGTACTTATGGCTGATGAAGCTGTATGTATCGGCCCTTATAAATCAAAGGATAGCTATCTAAATATGCAAAACATCATAAGTGCAACAGTTCTTACAGGCGCGAGAGCGATTCATCCGGGCTTTGGGTTTCTCTCAGAGAATAGCTCATTTGCTCGAATGTGTGAAGACTGCAATATTACATTTATTGGGCCAGATGCAGATACAATAGAGCTACTTGGTAATAAATCAACTGCAAGGCAAACCATGCTTAGGGCCGGTGTTCCTGTGGTACCTGGTAGCGAAAGCGAGATAGACAATATCGAGGAAGCTAAGGAATTGGCTAAGCAGATTGGATTTCCTGTTATGATAAAGGCTTCTGCCGGAGGTGGGGGTAAAGGAATGAGGGCGGTTTTCTCCTCCTGTGATTTAGAGAAGGCCATAAGCTCGGCTAAAAATGAAGCTAAGGCAGCCTTTGGTGATGATAAGGTATATATGGAGAAGCTGATTATTAACCCTAAGCATGTGGAATTTCAAATCCTTGCTGATAAGCATGGAAATGTTATACACCTTGGTGAGAGGGATTGTTCAGTACAGAGAAGGAATCAGAAGTTAATGGAGGAATCACCCTGTGCTGTTATTAGTAAAGAGCTACGGACTAGGATGGGAGATGCAGCTGTAAGGGCCGCAAAAGCCACAGGTTATGTGAATGCAGGAACTATTGAGTTTTTGCTGGATGATCAGAACAATTACTACTTTATGGAGATGAATACAAGAATTCAGGTAGAACACCCCATTACGGAGATGGTTACCGGAATTGATATGATAAAAGAACAAATTAAAATAGCCTCTGGTGAGAAGCTAGCCTATAAGCAAAGGGATATTGAATTTCGTGGCCATGCTATAGAATGTAGAATCAATGCAGAAGACCCTAAAAGAGGGTTTATACCCTGTCCGGGGCTTGTGGAAAATGTATTGTTTCCTGGGGGATTCGGTATCCGTGTCGATAGTGCCCTATATCCTGGCTATATGGTACCGCATTGCTATGATTCCATGGTTGCTAAGGTTATAGCTCATGGCAATAGCAGAGAGGAAGCAATAAGCAGAATGAAGCGAGCTCTCGCAGAGTTCGTCATTGACGGTATAGAGACTAATATAGATTTTCAGTATGAGCTATTGGAAAGAGAAGAAATTCTTTCGGGACTGTATCATACAGGCATTATTGAAGGAAAGATGAATTATGAGTAGAAACATTTTTAAAGCAAAAAAATATGCTACTACTAAGGTCTATCGCTCGAGGCCCCAGGAACTAAGAGGAGCTGAAGAGGAGAAACCGAATGTACCTCAGGGTATTATGATAAAATGTCCTGGCTGTGGTAAACTTATCTATACTAAGCTGCTTATGAAGAATCATAAGACCTGTGAGTGTGGATACTGCTTTAGGGTGTCTGCAAATGAACGTTTGGAGATGGTTTTGGATGAGGATACATTTGTAGAGATGGACCAGCAATTAACAACCAGAGATCCCCTTAACTTTCCTGGATATGCCGATAAGCTCGTAAAGACTCAGACTCAGACTGGTCTTGTGGAAGGCCTTGTTACAGGGTATGGTTTAATCTATGGCCTTCCCACATATATAGGAGTCATGGATGCATCCTTCTTTATGGGCAGTATGGGTACAGCGATAGGTGAGAAGCTAAGCAGAATGTTTGAAAAGGCGACTGCTGACCGATTACCGGTGATAGTCTTTACTGCGTCAGGGGGAGCCAGGATGCAAGAGGGCATATTTTCATTAATGCAGATGGCTAAGGTAAGTGCAGCAGTAACAAGGCATAGTCAAGCGGGACTGCTATATACTACGGTCCTTACAGACCCCACTACCGGTGGTGTCACGGCCAGCTTTGCCATGCTTGGAGATATTATATTAGCAGAGCCGGGAGCACTAATTGGCTTTGCTGGACCGCGGGTTATTGAGCAGACCATAGGACAGAAGCTTCCTGAGGGCTTTCAGAGAGCGGAGTTTCTATTGGAGCATGGCTTTGTAGATATGATAGTCACAAGAGATAGTCTTAAAAACACCTTAGGCGTATTACTTAAGCTTCATCATAAGGATGAGCCGGATTTAGAAATGAGTACTAATTTAAAGGATATAGAGTCAGAGTCTAATGAAAAGGTTGTAGAGAAAGAAGTAGGGCCAAAGGAATAAGTATGGTTAGACAATAATTAGGAGGGCATTATGGATCTAACACCATGGGATAAGGTAAAATTAGCAAGAATGCCAATAAGGCCCACCGGGCTTGATTATATTGATTTGATATTTAAGGGGTTTGTGGAGCTTCATGGAGACAGGCTATATAGGGAGGATA
Source organism: uncultured Herbinix sp. (assembly GCA_964578425.1). Taxonomy (GTDB): domain Bacteria; phylum Bacillota; class Clostridia; order Lachnospirales; family Lachnospiraceae; genus Mobilitalea. Next base: position 15,590 of record CAZODB010000005.1, on the reverse strand, counting down.
GATCCATTGTAGGAGGACTTGCATTCTTTGATGATATCCCTGTAACTATAATAGCTCAACAAAAGGGTCGCAACACCAAGGAGAATATCTCAAGGAATTTCTCTATGCCCCATCCAGAGGGATATAGAAAGGCTCTGCGTCTAATGAAGCAAGCAGAGAAGTTCAATCGACCAGTAATCTGCTTTATAGATACACCTGGGGCCTTCTGTGGTTTAGGAGCAGAGGAGAGAGGCCAGGGAGAAGCTATTGCCACTAATTTGGCTGAAATGATGATGCTAAGGACCCCCATAATCTCTGTGGTAATCTCAGAGGGCGGAAGCGGAGGTGCCTTAGCACTTGGTGTGGCTGATAAGATATATATGCTTGAGAATGCCATTTATTCTATCCTATCACCTGAGGGCTTTGCCAGTATTCTCTATAAGGATGCTTCTAAAGCCGAAGCAGCTGCTAATGATATGAAGCTTACTGCCGAGGACCTTTATAGGTTTGATATAATAGATGGAATTATTCCTGAGCCTGTCGGTGGCGCCCATAATGACTACGAGTATGTGACACTTCAGGTTAAGGATGCTATAGGTGCGGATTTAAAGGAACTGATGACCCTATCAGTTGATGAGATGCTGGAGAGACGCTATCAGAAGTTTAGGAGTATATAAAAAAGACATAGATGAGATATGGCATATTGAAGCAATATGAAGCTTTCAAATGCCATATTTTTGATTGTATTTTATTAACACAAGAAGGACATTCGTGAATTTAGTTATGAGAGGTTCAATCATTTGTTATTAAATTAAATATTATTTGTAACCCAAGTTATTCCTTATATTATTTGGCATCTTTCATAAGGAACTATGATATAAATTATTATAATGTAATATTAACTGTTTAGCCTTTTTTGTGTTATAATAAAAATAAATATATTAATCGGAGGTATATATATGGCTCAATTTCAAGTTGATTTTTTCTCTAATGCCCTGGCAAGAAGTACATGCTTTCAATTGGTGCTACCAAATGATTCACCTTCTTTTATGAGAGATGGAAATGATAATTACAAGAGGAAGATGAAGACGCTTTTCTTACTTCATGGATATTCTGGATCTAGCAAGGATTGGTTATACGGTAGCTCAGCACAGGATATGGCAGGTAAATACAATGTGGCTATTGTTATGCCAACAGGTGAGAATAGCTTTTATTTAGATGGAAAAGGAACGGGAAAGGCTTATTGTAGATTTGTTGGACAAGAATTAGTAGAATATTTAAGAAAGACCTTTAATATAGCTATGGATAAAGAAGAGACCTTTATAGGTGGCTTGTCTATGGGCGGATTCGGGGCTATACATACAGGATTATACTATCCTGAGACCTTTGGTAAAATAGTAGCTCTTTCTTCAGCTCTTATTATACATAATATTAAGAATAAGACTGAAGAATTTAAGGATGGTATTGCAGACTACGATTATTACGCCTCTGTATTTGGTGACCTAGATAAGCTTGAAGCAAGTGTAAATAACCCTGAGCAGCTGATTCGCACATTAAAAGAAGAAAAGAAGTCTATACCTGCCATATATATGGCTTGTGGCACAGAGGATTTTCTTATTAAAGAAAACAGGGCATTTAATCAGTTTTTAAAGGATGAGGGAGTAGCAGTAGAATATATTGAAAGCCCTGGTAATCATAACTGGGACTTCTGGAATCATTATTTGGAGCCCTCTATCCAATGGCTGTTAGGTTGACATTATTTTAATTAGCAGGTTTGGTTTGTCTGCTGTTGCTAAGTCAATAGAGTTGTTGGCTGGACAGATATAAATATTATTACTTAATATAAATCATGCTACTTGTGAATCTTCCTCCTGATTTATCAATATAATCTCTATACTCATTATAATTGATATAATAAAGCTTGCCCCAGGAGGATACTCCTAGCATGATTTTCTCTTTGGTATTAATCTGATTTTCATGAGGATTTCTAACTTGCTCCATCTTGTATAGTCCAGTAACGGTAACGTAATGACTATTTACATTGTTCTTAACCTTATGGTATTGATATAAGGTGGGATGAGGCATGGAATTTGTAATATTTGAAGAAGTACTTGCATATGAAGGATCATCTTTCTCATAGAAAATATCCTTGTTATAAAAGCTAATACCTTCGTTTTTCCATAGTAAAGGAGTGTTAGGACCTATTGAGAGAATGACAGGTATGTCCCTAGATAGCATTTCTTTGATACGCTCAAGCATATCGTAATAAGAAAGTGAAAGATTCCATCTGGCTCTGAGTGGGAATTGGTATGTTCTTGCATATGAATTAAAGGCATAGGCAATCCTTGGTCCAAGGACTGCTATATGCCGTTTTGTTTTAGTATAGTATATATTGACCTTTCTCACATAGGACATGTAATCCTTATAATAAGCCGAATCTGTTCCCTGTAGAACGGATTCAGTAACCCCGCTTCGATATATGTCCTTCCTTATAGCAAGGTATAAGAAAAGGTCTGCAGTAGCGATAGTACCACAACCATAATGATGAATGATGTAATCCTTGCTTTTTTTATTATTGTCAGGAAACCACATCTGGCTACCGCCATAAAAGACAGTCGAATCTCTAAGGACGGGAACATAGCCTGAATCAAGAAGCTCAATCTTTGCTCTGTCTCTGTATAGCATAGAATCACCCTATCCGTTGCTCTATACTTATATGATATTCTGAATTTCGGTTATAGTGACTGTGAGGGAATGAATTAAAAGGAGCTGTAGTGCTACAGCTCCAATTCTTCCTCTTTATTAAAACGCATAACCTGTCTCTTTCTAGCCATGGAGTCACTATCAAGGTACTCGTCATATGTCGTAATCTTATCAATCAATCCGTGGGGCATTATCTCCATAATGCGGTTTGCGGTTGTCTGAACAAATTGATGGTCCTGTGAGGCGAAAAGAGCGACCCCTGGGAATTTAATAAGTCCGTTATTAAGTGAAGTGATTGACTCCATGTCTAGATGGTTAGTTGGTTCATCAAGTACAAGTATATTGGCACCTGCAATCATCATACGAGATAGCATTACGCGAACTCTTTCTCCACCAGAAAGTACACGAAGCTTCTTTGTACCTTCTTCACCGGCAAATAGCATCCTGCCCATAAAGCCGCGGACATAGGTGACATCCTTCTCCGGAGAGTAAGGCATAAGAAAATCAACAATAGTCTCGTCAGTGTCAAAAAGCTCGGTGTTATCCTTAGGAAAATAGGACACATTAGTGGTTATTCCCCATTTATAAGTGCCTTCATCCGGTTCGATTTCCCCTGCCAGTATTCTAAATAGAGTAGTGGTAGCCAGAGTATCTGATCCTACAAATGCAATCTTATCTTCATGACCTACTATAAAGCTTATATTATCAAGGACCTTTACACCATCGATGGATTTTGAAATATTAGTAACGGTAAGGACCTCGTTACCGATTTCCCTGCTCGGTCTAAAATCAATATATGGATACTTTCTGCTGGAAGGCCTAATGTCATCCAGCTCTATTTTCTCTAAGGCCCTCTTTCTGGAGGTTGCTTGCTTGGATTTTGAAGCATTTGCAGAGAAACGTTGAATAAATTCCTGCAGCTCCTTTATCCTATCTTCCTTCTTTTTGTTGGATTCCTTCATCTGTCTAATCATAAGCTGACTGGATTCATACCAAAAATCATAGTTACCAGCATAAAGCTGAATCTTGGCATAGTCAATGTCGGCAATATGGGTGCAGACCTTATTTAGAAAATAACGGTCATGGGATACTACAATAACCGTATTTTCAAAATTGATTAAAAACTCTTCAAACCATCTAATAGCTTCTAAGTCCAGATGGTTAGTAGGCTCGTCAAGAAGAAGGATATCGGGATTACCGAATAAAGCTTGTGCCAAAAGTACCTTGACCTTGTCACTACCATTAAGCTCCTTCATCGTCTTAAAATGAAGCCCTGTATCTATTCCCAGTCCATTTAAAAGGGATGCAGCATTAGCCTCGGATTCCCAGCCGTCCATGGATGCGAAATCAGCCTCTAATTCACTGGCACGAATTCCATCCTGATCGCTAAAGTCCTCCTTGGCATAGATTGCGTCCTTTTCCTTCATAATGTCATAGAGTCTTTGGTTACCCATGATGACAGTATCCAATACAGAAAAGGTGTCATATTTAAAGTGGTCCTGCTGTAAGAAGGACAATCTTTGACCTGGTGTGATTATAACATCACCATTACTAGGGTCTAATTGTCCACTTAAAATTTTAAGAAAAGTGGATTTACCAGAGCCGTTAGCCCCTATAAGCCCATAGCAGTTGCCCTCTGTGAATTTAATATTCACATCCTCAAACAATGCACGCTTTCCTAATCTTAATGTTATATTACTGGCTTGTATCATCTATTCCTCCTATATATGGTAACCTTTTTAATGCCTGCAACGGAGGAATTGTCCTCCTGAAATCTGCAATTCAAATATATTAACCATAACCATTGTATACAAATACAATAAATTTGCAAGTGTTTTTTTGAATAAGTGTACCGGGTACGAAATGTGTACCGGGTACCGATTAGGAGAGCTGTGAGATTTCTGCTAATCTGTCTATGATGGGAAGGTGCTGGGTGCATAATTCTTCGCATCGTCCACATTGGATGCATTCTGCAGCCTTTGAGAATGGAAGATGCCAGTGGAATTTTATACGCGACACCATGTCTTGCCCGAGTACCTTCGCGTTATAGGAGTCCATGAATTTAGGAATATCGATATCTACAGGACATGAGTCACAATAACCACAACCGGTACATAGGTTGTTCAGTGCAACTCCCTTGTTCTCGTATTCTTCGTAGATTTCTGTGGAAGGGCGTTCTACAAGATTTTCCACAGCCTTAACAGCATCATCCACATGCTCTTTTGTGGTACATCCAGCCAGGGCCACGGTTATCTCCTTGTGAGAGGCTACAAAACGAAGTGCTGCTTGTGGTACAGTTAGGCCGGTGCCTTCGGTAAGATATGAAAATGTCTCTGGATTATCAGGTATGAGCCCTCCTCCCAGAGGATTCATGACTACTATACCCATGCCATTTTTAGCTGCTGCGGCTATTCCAGCTTGGCGGAAGCGATAATTTAGGGCATTATAACCAATAAGCATTCCGTCAAACAGGCCTGTTTCTACTACCTTCTCCAGTTCAGAACCCTGCATATGAGAAGATACAGTAATATGTTTGATTAGCCCATCTGCCTTGGCCTCTTCAAAATGCTTATATAATAAGTCATATTGTTTCTTAAAGCCTTCTAGGTCAAGCATACACCACAAATAATAGAAGTCCAGGTAATCCACCTTAAGGCGTTCCAATGATTTCTCCAGTCTTCTGCGAAAATCATCTGCTGTAGTTTTGTTATCAAGAGTACCTAAGTTTACCTTAGAGGATATGTAATAGCTATCTCTCTTTAGCTGCGACAAAGCCATGCCGGTTATTATTTCACTTTTATCCTGACAATAAAAGGGCGCACTGTCAAAGAAGTTAATCCCTTTTTCATGAGCGTAAAGGACTACATCTGCGCATTTGCCAAGCTGGCCTGCATTTATATCATCATCATTGTAGCGCATGGTTCCCATACCCACTGCGCTCACCTTCATATCAGTATTTCCATATTGTTTATAATACATATAGTACCTCCTGCTTAATATTACGCTGATTAGGAATTCAAGTGCCGTAAATAGTATAGCATGAGATCGCATTTCCCTCAATGGTTGAACTTGTCTATATCATGTGTAAACAAATCAAATAATTATGATAGAATATTAACATCTTTGGATAAATATATGGTATACTGTTCTCAATAATTCAATAAAAAAGACTATTGAATACTAGATTATAATTTAGAGCAAAACATCAGAATAGGAGGGCTAAAAATGAAGTTTTCAAACGGCTGTTGGCTTAATACTGAGGGTACTGAGGTATTTTCACCGGCTCAGGTTTACTTTGTAAAGAAGGATGAGCAATTACTTGTAAAGGAGGCAGGGGAATTTTCATGTAGGGAATTAATAATATGTGCTCCTACTAGTAAAATAAACCACAGAGGGGACACCTTAGGAGGTGTCAATCTAACCATTCGTATTTCCTCCCCCATGGAAGAGGTGGTTCGTATAAGAGCTGATCATTACCTTGGGGTAAAGGAAAGAACCCCTGGGTTTGAACTAAATAAAGATAGTAATTATAGCCTTAAGGTTAATAATAGTGATGATCAGATAATTATCCATAGCGGTTCATTACAACTGAGAATCCATAAGAACAACTGGAAGATGGAGTATTACAGAGACGATGAGTATATAACTGATAGCGGATCCCGTGATCTTGCATATGTGAAGACCGATTGGAGAGGTCTGGCCTATGATGATGGTGGTAGTGAAAACACATACATGAGAGAAAGATTATCATTGTCAGTAGGGGAGCTGATATATGGTCTTGGTGAGAGGTTTACACCGTTTGTTAAGAACGGTCAGACCGTAGATATATGGAATGAGGATGGAGGCACATCGACAGAACAATCCTACAAGAATATACCCTTCTATATATCAAATAAGGGCTACGGTGTATTTGTAAATCATCCAGAGAAGGTATCCTTTGAGATAGGGTCTGAAATGGTGAAGAAGGTTCAGTTTTCTGTAGCTGGAGAAGGGCTGGATTATATTCTTATAAATGGACCTACGATGAAGGATGTTCTTACAAGATATACATCTCTTACAGGAAAGCCAGCTCTTCCTCCTGCATGGACATTTGGGCTGTGGTTATCCACATCCTTTACAACCAGCTATGATGAAGAGACGGTTAACGGCTTTGTGGATGGAATGATTGAAAGAGAAATTCCACTTAAGGTGTTTCATTTTGATTGCTTCTGGATGAAGGAATTTCATTGGTCTAATTTTACATGGGATAGTGATGTATTCCCTGATCCTGAGGGAATTATAAGACGTCTGAAGGAAAAGGGTCTAAAGATATGTGTATGGATTAATAGCTATATAGCTCAGGAATCATCTATGTTTGCGGAGGGAGTATCTGGGGAATACTTTATAAAAAGGCCAAATGGTGATGTATGGCAATGGGATATGTGGCAACCCGGCATGGCTATTGTGGATTTTACAAATCCCCGAGCATGTGAATGGTTTAGCTCTAAGCTTGAGGCCTTAATTGATATGGGAGTTGATTGCTTTAAGACTGATTTTGGTGAGAGAATTCCTACTGATGTTGTGTACTTTGATGGATCCGATCCCTATAAGATGCACAATTATTATTCCTATTTATACAACAAGCTTGTGTTCGAGCTCTTGGAACGTAAGCTAGGTAAGGATGAGGCTGTCTTATTTGCCAGAAGTGCTACAGCCGGCGGGCAAAAATACCCTGTACACTGGGGCGGTGATTGCTGGTCTGATTATGAATCTATGGCAGAAAGCCTAAGGGGTGGATTGTCTCTGACTATGTCGGGCTTTGGATATTGGAGTCATGATATAGGAGGATTTGAAAGCACATCTACTCCTGATGTATACAAACGCTGGGCTGCTTTTGGATTGTTATCTACTCACTCTCGTCTTCATGGAAGCTGGTCCTATAGAGTTCCCTGGGCTTATGATGATGAGGCAGTGGATGTGGTTCGTTCATTTACCAGGCTTAAGGCTAGGCTGATGCCATACCTATTCAGTAATGCTGTTAATACATCTAAAACTGGAATACCTGTTATGCGAAGCATGGTCGTAGAGTTTTCTGATGATCCCTCCTGCGCATATCTCGATAGGCAGTATATGCTAGGTGACAACCTTCTGATTGCCCCAATATTTAATGAGGAGGGCATGGCACAATATTATCTTCCCGAAGGAAGATGGACAGATTATTTTACAGGTAATACAAAGGTTGGTGGCAGATGGATTAAGGAGAAGCACGATTATCTCAGTATTCCCCTTATGGTAAGAGAAGGAAGCATAATACCTATCGGTGCTAATGAAAATGATGCTGTCTATGACTATGCAGACAAGGTTATGCTTAAAGCCTATGAGCTTCAAGACAATGTATCCTCTACAGCAGTGGTGTGTGATGAGGCGGGTGAGATTCAGGTGAAGGCTGAGATTATAAAAAAGAAAGATAAAATATATATAAATGTAGATGCAAATAAGGAATACTCTGTTATGTTAATCAATGTAGATAAGGTGAAGTCTATCACAAACGGTTTATTTGAAACTATTGATAATAACACTATAATTAGGCCGACAGGAAAAGAACAGATTATATGTACATTATAAACAACCCATACTAAAGCATTACAAAATATGATAAAAGCATAGGAGAGACTAGATATGAAGAAGGTAGATGAAAGACGTATAGATGACCTGTTATCACAATTAACTTTAGAGGAAAAAATTAATATGATACACGGAGTGGCATTATTTCATTCAGGTGGAGTGCCCAGGCTCGGTATACCTCCGCTTAAGATGTCGGATGGACCTATGGGAGTTCGCAAGGAATTTGCATATGACAGCTGGACTAATGTTGGGACCACTGATGATCTTGTTTCCTATCTTCCTAGTAATAGTGCTCTGGCATCAACCTGGAGCAGGGAGTTGGCTTACAAGACTGGGCAGGTCTTAGGAGCAGAAGCCAGAGGCAGGGGCAAGGATGTAATATTGGCACCTGGAATTAACATTAAGAGAAGTCCACTATGTGGCAGAAATTTTGAATATATGAGTGAGGATCCCAGATTGGTAGAGGAATTGGTAGTTCCTCTGATTAAGGGAATACAGGAGAATGATGTGGCCGCCTGTGTCAAGCATCTTGCAGCTAATAATCAGGAAACTGATAGACTAGAGGTGGACACATATATAGATGAGAGAACGCTTAGAGAGATATATTTACCTGGCTTTAAGGCTGCAATCGACAAGGGGGAAAGCCACACTATCATGGGAGCATATAATCGCCTATACGGTGAATATTGCTCTCAGAGTAGATACCTGCTTACAGAGCTGCTCAGAGATGAGTGGGGTTATGATGGTGCAGTGATATCGGATTGGGGGGCTATCCATGATACGAAGGAAGCGGCTGAATCAGGCCTAGATATTGAGATGTCAGTAATGGCAAATTTTGACAACTACTATATGGCGAACCCTTTACTTGAAGCAGTTAGAAATGGAGAAATAAAAGAGGAATTTATAGATAAAAAGATTCGTAATATCCTTCGCACCATGCTGAGGCTTAATATGCTGGGAGAGGACAGAAAGAATCGTGTGCCAGGAACCTATAATGCGCCTCATCATCGTGAAACCATACTGGAATGTGCTCAGGAATCCATAATCCTACTAAAGAACGAGAATAGTAGACTTCCAATACAAAAGGATAGCCTTAAGACTTTGGCGATTATAGGACAAAATGGAGAACGTATCCATGCTGGAGGCGGCGGAAGTGCTGAGATTAAAGCGCTTTATGAGATATCACCTCTTCTGGGAATGAGGATGGAATTAGGTGGTAACATTGAGGTTAAATATGCCAAGGGTTATTTTGTTCCCACTAAGAAGGAGGAAGGGCTTAATTGGCAGGAGGACAGCCTAGAAAAGCAGGATATTACAAAGGAAGAAGAGCAGCTTTATGCCGAAAAGCTTGAAGAGGAATTGAAGGTTCGTCAGGAAGAATTACTCCATGAAGCAGTAGCTCTGGCTAGGGATACAGAGGAGGTAATCTTAATAGTCGGTTTGGATCACGAGTATGACGTGGAGGGTGGTGACCGTAAGGATATGAGGCTACCCTATGGTCAGGACAGATTAATAAATGAAGTTCTGGCGGTTAATCCCAATGCTATAGTGGTAGTAGTCGCAGGCTCTCCGATTGAGATGGGCTCCTGGGCTAATGATGCAAGCGCTATTGTTTGGAGCTATTATGCTGGCATGGAGAGCGGTAGAGCACTGGCCAAGGTTTTACTTGGTGAAATCAACCCTTCAGGTAGGCTTGCTGAGACGTTTCCAAAGACTCATATGGACTGTTCTGCCCACAAATTAGGTGAATTTGGCCTTTACGGAAAGATTACCTATAATGAGGGAGTATATGTGGGTTATAGATATTATGATAGCTATGATATAGATGTTGAGTTCCCCTTTGGTCACGGCCTGTCATATACGACATTTGAATACAGCGATCTAATACTTGAAATAGATAAAGACAATAAAGATGATATTGATGTAAGAATACAGGCTACTATCAAGAATACTGGTTCAGTCTATGGAGCAGAGGTGGTACAGGTCTATGTATCTGACAAGGAGGCTTCTGTGGAAAGGCCTATTCATGAGCTAAAGGGATTCGCTAAAGTATATCTTAAGCCTGGTGAGAAGCAAAATATAAATATAAGTCTTAACAAAGACTCCTTTAGCTTCTACGATATAGAGAGTCATAGCTTTGTAGTAGAACCGGGAGAATTTATAATCCGGCTTGGCTCGTCTTCTAGGGATATTAAATTACAGGATAGCATAACAGTAGCAGGTGCCTAGAATAATACATTAAATATTAGCCCCTAATACTGCTAGTCACTATTAGGGGCTGCCATTACGACACCATTGACTTTTATAATGTACTTGGATAAAATGTAGACAGCATACTTTAGGAGGAATTTATGGCAATTAACAAAGCAATGAGAATTGCCCTAAAAGCATTGTCATATCCGGACTTGGACGTTAAGAAAAACTATAAGCTGCATAGGCAGATAAACACTGCCGTTAATCCTTATTTAAAGCCACGCTATAGTATATGGGATCATAAAATTGCTGGATTAGACCATGATATTCCCGTCAGGATATTCTTTCCTCCGGAATCCTTCGATGACGAAGTGCCACGTGTTCTTATATTTTTCCATGGTGGTGGTTGGGTGATTGGTAATATCGATAGCTACAGCAATGTATGTACCAATATGGCTAAACAGACAGGAGCTTTGGTCGTGTCTGTTGATTATCGTCTGGCACCTGAGCACCGTTTCCCTTGTGCTCTTCTTGATTGCTATACGGTTACGAGGGAGATTTTTCTTGATTCTTCGCTCTTTGGTGTGGAAACGAATAATATTACCATTATTGGAGATAGTGCAGGGGGGAATCTAGCAGCAGCCGTATCTATGCTAGCTAGAGATCGGGGAGAATTTGATGTATCAAGACAGATACTTATATATCCTTCTACTAGCAATGATCATAGCGATGAGACAGGCTTCCCATCCATTAAGAAATATGGACATGAGTACCTGCTTAAATCCAAAAGAATTAGAGATTATATGGACCTATATATAAGCGCGGAAGATGATCTTAATAACCCTTATCTTGCTCCTTTGATAGCAGAGGATTTATCTAATCAACCTAAGAGTCTGATTATTACGGCGGAGTATGATCCATTAAGGGATGAGGGAGAGGCGTATGGGAAGAAGCTGACCCTCCATGGAAATACGGTCGATATATATCGTATGAAGGATGCACTTCATGGTTTTTTTTCATTACCCAAGCATTTTGTCCATGTTAAGAAAAGCTATGAAATTATTAATAGATTTTTAAGGTAAGGAGATATTAATGACCAGAAAAAAACCAGTGGAGTGGACTAAACTTGATAATGCTGCAAAGATATTTCCTCCTAATAGCAACGAGAGGGATACTAAGGTGTTTCGTTTTTTGAGTGAGCTAAGGGATGAAATAGATAAGGACATACTACAGGAGGCTGTGGATAGAACCCTGCTTCTTTTTCCTTTTTATCAAGTGATTCTCAGACGAGGTGCTTTCTGGTATTATTTCGAGCATACTGACCTTAGGCCAGAGGTTATAGAGGAGAACAAGCCACCCTGTAGCATGCTGTATCACCGCAATCGCAAGAGTCTGTTATTTGAGGTGAGTTATTATAAGAACCGAATTAATTTGGAGGTTTTTCATGCCCTAACAGACGGTACCGGAGCATTGGAATTTCTTAAAACACTTCTATATTATTATATTATCATTGGTTATAAGGATGATTTTGCCACAAGTCCTGTTCTTGATTATGATGCGTCTCTTTCACAGAAGATGGATGACAGCTTTCAAAAACACTATAGTATCAAACGAATACCAAAGAAGGTTAAAATAACAAAAGCATATCGTATTCAAGGTAGAAGACCCATTGATAACCGCATTAAAATTATCGAGGGATTAATGCCTGTAAAGGAGATTCTTGATCTTTCAAGGAAGCATAATACCACACTTACGGTATATCTTGTTTCATTATTTATACAGTCTATCTATAAGGAAATGCCTGCTAGGGCTAAGAAAGATCCTGTGGTACTATCAGTTCCTGTTAATTTGAGAACATATTTCCCCTCTGTGACAGCTAGGAATTTCTTTGCGACAATAAGTATAAGCTATGATTTTAGTGTCTTAAGTGATGATTTAAAGGATATTATAGCCGAGGTTAAGGATTGCTTTGAAAGAGAGCTTACCAAGGACAAGCTTGAAAAACATATGAATCGACTATTATCCTTGGAACATAATGCATTTATGCGGATAGTTCCTTTGGCTATAAAGGATAAAATATTGCGGTTTGCCACCAGGCTAAGTGATAAAGGAATTACGGCAGCTCTATCCAATGTAGGTAAGATTAAAATAAAGCCAGAGCTGGCGCCATATATCAGGATGTTCAACTGCTTTGTCAGTAGCAGAAGACCTCAGATTGCTATTTGTTCATTTGAGAATAATTTGGTAGTAAGCTTTACATCGCCATTTGTCGGCACTGATATTCAGAAGAACTTTTTCCGTCATCTAGCAAATGAAAATATACCTATCACTATTTCCTCTAATGCTAAGGAGATATAGATTAAGTAAGTAAGTGAATTTATTTGCTATACAAATGTCGAGCTATAGTTCAAAGTCGCAGCTTGTTGGTAGAATGGAGGTAAAAGTGCGAAATTGTATCCATTGCAAGGTTAGGATCAAGGAAACGCATACGGTATGTCCCTTATGTACAGGTGTTTTGGAGGATAAGGGCTATCCTAAGGAGGATGTATTTCCTTATATTCCTACGATTTATCAAGAATTTAATCTGTTTATTCGCATATTGATACTGGTATCAATAATAGGGGTAGTGGTGAGTCTTGCAATAAACATGATATTTACCAAGGAAACCTATTGGTCGATTTTGGTTGCAGCTGGTGTGATGTCTATGTGGATTAGTCTTTTCTTTATAATACGCAATAAGAACAACATAGCAAAAACTATTTTATGGCAAGTGGGAATTATAAGTGTCCTATCAATCATATGGGACAGGTCAATGGGCTGGTACGGCTGGTCGATTGATTATGTCATTCCTACTATCTGTGTTTTGGCGATGATAGTAATGGCTGTAGGGGCAAAAATATTAAAAATAGGTGTAAGAGATCTAATAATTTATCTTCTTATTGATGCGATATTTGGCTTTATACCTGCTGTATTTATTTTATTTGGATGGGTAAATGTACTGTTCCCCTCTGTTATATGTGTGGCAGTAAGTATAATATCATTATCTGCCTTGGTTTTGTTCGAGGGTTATAATATGAAGACTGAGCTAAATAAGAGGATGCATATCTAAAACTCCTGGAGTAAACGGATTAGTCCATGATAGGAAGATATTAATAATAAGGAAGGTAATAATATGAGTACATTTACTTTAAAAGTAGTAGCAATTGTAACTATGTTAATTGATCATCTAACTATAGTAATTAGCCCGTCTAATGATTGGGTTTATCTTGCTGGTAGACTGATCGGGAGGATGGCATTTCCAATATTTGTATTTTTGTTAGTTGAAGGATTTTATAATACGAGTAATGTTAAGAAGTATTTAACAAGATTGGGTATATTCGCACTGATCTCAGAGATTCCATTTGATTTAGCTTTTTATAATGCCAAATATTCAGAGGCAGGAGAGGTAGGCGGAAGCATTAAGGCAGATCTATCGAATATGTTCTCCGATGGACAGGTTTTTGATCTAGTCATAAGAAGGTTTATTAGTTATCAGAATGTATTTTTTACATTATTTCTTGGCCTTTTAGCCATATGGCTTATGAGTATGATTGAAAAGAAGTATCATAAGAACATGCTATATGTCAATATACTTAATGCTGTAGTAACATTAGGGTTTAGTATTCTGGCAGCAATTTTACAAACAGATTATGGTTATAAAGGAATTCTACTTATAGTGGCATTTTATCTGTTTAGAGGAAGCAAGCTCTTGCTTCTTATATCCACCTTCATCCTAAGTGGCAATGTTGTTCAAGCGTTCTCGGCATTAGCGATAATACCTATAGCCTTTTATAATGGAAAGAAGGGTAAAAGTATAAAATATTTTTTCTATGCCTTCTACCCTGCACATATATTCATACTATTTCTTTTGCAATTGATTATTTAAAATCGTTATTATTCTCTCCTTCGGGCATATGTGAATTAGAAGGATGGTCATGGTGAGTATCATACCTATCGTGACCAGGTATTTCAGGAAAATACATATGCTTATCCATTTTATCTATGCTTTTTGTGGAAGGGAAACGATAATAGGTTTTTTTAGATGGTTCAAAATACATACAAAACCTCCTAACTAATAAGATAATTTTAAAGGACTACAAAGGAGGTTATACCTCCTAACTAATGAAATAATTTTCTAGAACTACAAAGGAGGTTATACCTCCTAACTAATAATATATTTTTTTAGGATTAACTCATTAAAACATCAATTAACGATATTATCTGTAAAAAACTATAATATATACTGTAAAATTATTAATCAAATATAAAAGAGAGTAGGTCTGCATAGAAAGATATGATTTCATTGAAGATTGGAGAAGTAAAGACCTTTATGGGCATGCTTCTAACTAATACCATGTTTGACGGATTAATATTAAAGGAATTGGAGATTCAAACATTTACAAGCTTTCATGTATCTGGACAATTTTGTGATAATTTCTTTTCAAAGGAGGAATTGGAGGAAAGAGGGAAAGAGAAAGCAGTGATGTGGGGTGATATAAGAGGAATCGCTTTTTCAATAATTCGTGGACAAAAATCACCCCTAATGATGAAGATAGTGTTTCAGCTTCCATGTAATCAGTCTGAAAAGCTGGTGGAAAGTCTTGGAGGCAAGCTTCGCGCAGAGGATGTGGGCGGACTGTATATAAATATTAGATTCGAAAAAAATGAGCTTCATATAATTACAGGTACTGCCATTAAGACATTTACCCTGGATAAAACACTGGAGATTGAATGGGATAGTTGGGTAAAGAGATTTCTTAGCAATCAGGGCATATTATATGAAGAAGCATAGAAACGAAGATTGTTAGCACTCTTATCAGGAGAGTGCTAAATTTTTCTTGACTTTTTGTGCCATGAGTATTATGATATTTGTTAAAAGGAAAAGCCAAATATAATAAAGGCTATGATTACTAGTATATGACATTTGGCTTACTAAAAACATAAAATGATATGAAAGGAGAAAAATATGAGTACTGAAAGAGGTAGTTTATCGATTAATTCAGAAAATATTTTTCCTATTATTAAGAAATGGTTATATTCGGATCATGATATATTTGTCCGTGAGCTGATAT
>CAZODB010000004.1:7959-26831 GCA_964578425.1 uncultured Herbinix sp. | reverse complement strand
GTAAGGTCAGAAGAGCTGAAGTTCTCAAAGCATGCCAATGAAAGGCTTGCCAGCAGAAACATCGACCTTAGTGATGATCAGTACAAAAGACTTGAGAGTGGTGCCAGGAAGGCCTATGAGAAGGGAATTAAGGAAACACTTGTAATGGTGGACGACCTAGCATTTATCGTAAACATAAAGAACAATACTGTTATAACTGCGGTAAATGAAGGTGAGGATAAGATTTTCACTAATATTGATGGTGCAGTAATCATATAAGGCCGGACCTTTTGGAGGCTCTAGCATCCATGACTGACAGATTGGATGCAAATGATTACAAGGCATATTTAGGAGGTCATTAATAATGTTAAGATCAATGTTTTCTGGTGTATCAGGTTTAAAAGCACACCAGGCAAAAATGGACGTAATAGGTAATAATATTTCTAATGTTAATACAATTGGTTTTAAATCAAGTTCAGTTAATTTTTCTGATGTATTTTATCAGACAACACAAAGTGCATCGGGATCAAACGCAGCTACAGGAACAACTGGCCGTAATGCCATGCAGATAGGTCTTGGTTCCAAAGTTGCATCGATTACAGCATCCGTAGGAACCTCGGGTGCATCTCAAAGAACTGATAATCCCTTTGACGTTATGATTGAGGGAGACAGCTTCTTTATAGTAAATTATGGTGGAAGCAACTATTTTACCAAAGCAGGTTCCTTTGGTGTTGATGGTGTAGGAGCATTAGCTACACCTGCTGGAGCAGCTGTCATGGGATGGCAAGTGGATGATAATGATCCCACCAAGACCGTTGCAGACACGGTTTCACCACTTTACATAATGTCTCCAGATAATATGTACGCACCACCAGAAGCTACAAGTGCTGCACATATTTTTGGAAATATTGACAAGAACGATACTCAGATAGCTAGTAATGCAACAGGTAAGATGGTAAATTTAAGCTTCTATGACAATATGGGTCATAGCTACAAAGCAGATTTAAGAGTTAGACAGTCTGCTGACAATACAAACAATTACAATGTGGATGTATTAGATGTTAAGGATGAGACAGGTCAGTCTATATTTGTAATTAAAGAAGTGGATCCAACAAGTGGTAATGTTACATATAAAGCTTCCGGTATCACTACAGTGCAATTAGGTGAATCCACTTTTACAGCAGCTGTTGATGATAAAACAGGTAAAGTAACTTTATCAGGTGGAAGTGTTCCACTACAGTTTAATGGGGCAAACGGAGCATTTGTTAGTGTAGGCACTGCAGCTGCTGCAGATAGCTCCAACAATAGCGTTACATTTTCAGTAGGCGGAACTGCTAGTAGTGGTGGTAGCCCGTTTAGTCCTATAAAGGTTGATTTCTCTAAGCTTACCATGTATTCCACTAGTGGTAATTCCGCTCTTGAATCTAACAAGGGTGACCTAGATGGTCTCGGAGCAGGTAAGCAGGTAGGTAAAATGACAGGCATAAGCATCGATGCTTCAGGTAAAATATTTGGCAAGTACGATAACGGCGATAGTAAGCTATTAGGACAGATAGCTGTAGCAAGTTTTTCTAACCCAGCTGGTCTAGAGGCTATCGGTAACAGTATGTTTGCTGCCACTCAGAACTCCGGTGATTTTGACGGAATAGGTCAGGATCCCACACAGGGTGGAGGCAGTCTAACAACAGGTGTCTTGGAGATGTCTAACGTGGATCTATCAGCTCAGTTTACAGATATGATAACCACACAGAGAGGTTTCCAAGCTAACTCCAGAATTATTACGACATCAGACACTCTGCTAGAGGAACTGATTAATCTTAAGAGATAAGAGCTATATATATGATAATGGGTGGCAGTAATGCTGCCACTCATTATATAAATATAAGTCGGAGGATACAGGAGGCTTAATAATGATTGAAGTCACAAGGTTAAATGATAGTAAGCTTATGATCAATGCTGATATAATAGAGAGAGTAGAAGAACTCCCTGATACAGTCATTAAATTGACTACAGGCAATAAAATAATAGTAAAAGAAAGTAGACAAGAGATAAAAAAATTAATAATATCATATAAAAAGGAAATATATTGCAGAGATTTGTAGTATGCATTATACATAGAAATATAAGAAAAACTTTATAAGTTCAACAAAAGATGCTAATGCGAAGTATTATTTCGCAGAGTAATTTTCAAAGGATGGAAGGTGGCAGATTTGGATTTGGCGTCCATTATAGGATTAATTTTGTGTGCAATTGTAGTTGTTTTTGGTATTGTGTATGGGCAATCGGGAGCAGAAGTGCTTTTGGACTTCTACGATCCCCCGTCGATTTTGATTACTTTTGGTGGTGCATTATGCTGTTTACTTATAATGGCACCGAGCTTAAAGGGGTTTTTAAGATACCTAAAAAGCTTTACACTGATATTAAAGGTTCATATATCCGATGAGGAGGGGACTATTAGGCAAATAATTTCTTTATCGAATATTGCTAGAAAGGAAGGACTTCTGGCGCTTGAAGAGGCTGCCAATGGAATAGATGACGGTTTCCTTAAAAAGGGAGTCCTATTAATAGTAGACGGTACCGATCCTGAGCTTGTAAGAAGTATTCTGGAGACAGAGCTAAATTGTATTGAGGACAGGCATTCCGATGTGGTAGGTTTCTGGAATTCGTTGGCCGCAATGGGACCTGCGTGGGGTATGATTGGTACCCTTATTGGTTTGATTAAAATGCTACAGGTTATGGATGATCCGAAAGCAATAGGCCCTGCCATGGCCCTTGCCTTGATCACTACATTATATGGATCGATTTTGGCTAACTGGATATGTATTCCGGTAGCGACAAAACTTAAATCTAAAAATTCCAGTGAAGTTATGGTAAAGGAATTAATGGTTGAAGGTCTACTCTCTATTCAAGCAGGTGAAAACCCAAGGGTTATAGAGGAAAAGCTAAAATCCTTCCTATCCCCTAGTCGTAGGGAAGCCCTAACAGAAGAAAGTGGTGAAGATATTGGCTAGAAAGAAAAGGGAAGAAGCCCCTTCAGGGGGTAATGCTCCTTGGATGAATACCTTTGCGGACTTAATGAATCTTTTACTTTGTTTTTTTGTTATGCTTTTCGCCATGTCAGAAGTAGATGCTGAGAAATTTCAGAACATATCCATAGCTATGTCTAATTCCTTTGGAATATTTGAAGGAGGTGGCAGTTCATTTGGCGATGGACCATTGATTTCTTCTGGAATGTCACAGTTAAGCAATCTCGACCAATATACCACAGATATGGGTAAAGATGGCCATAAAACCAAGCTAGAAAACGAAGGAGAATATGATCCGACAACCAAGGAAAATTCAGATGATGCAGATACTCCCGGAAGTCTAGGTGAAGCATTTGAGATTGTGCAGGAGAAGATGGAAGAGGTCTCCGGTGAAATGTTCGATACTGTAAAAGGGCTTACAGCTGAGTACAATCTAGGTGACTATGTAGAGCTTAACATAGACCCTGAATTTCGTTATGTACAGCTAACCATGAAGGGCTCAATTCTTTATGACTCAGGTAAAGCAGATCTTCTAGCTGATGCTAAGCCAATTCTATCAAAGCTTGGAGATGTCCTAGGTAATTTCGAAGGATATATAATAGAAATTATCGGGCATACAGACAATGTACCTATGTCAAGTTCTAGATTTAAGGATAATAACTGGTTGTCTTCTGCAAGAGCATTAAATGCTGCAGATTTTCTAATAAACAACAACAAGCTTGACCCTCAGAATGTAAAATATTCAGGAAGAGGAGAGTATGAGCCAATTGCTGACAATAGCAGCTCAGCCGGACGAGCTAAAAATAGAAGAATAGAGATAAGAATTTTCAATGAATACAGTGGAAGATAGGATAGATTTCCTTATATAATGAAAAAAAGAAAAAGGGGAGACCTTAAATGAGAAAAAACATTCTAACTATTATCATACTTGCAATGTGTCTGATAAACATTGTGCTTTCAGCCGTCTTGATATTTGTTATGGTACCGACTGCTAATAAGTCAATAGCTCTAGTTAGTAAAGTAGCACAGATTATTGATTTAGAGCTTGAATCACCTGACAATGACATAGCTAATCTTGGAGTATCCGATATCGAGACATATTTGATTGATGAAAGATTACCATTTTTGCTGGCTAAGAGTGATGATGGAGACCATTATGCAGTGCTTATTCTGTCCTTATCCCTGAATAAGACACATGATGATTATCTAGAGCTACAGCCTCTAATTGGGCAATATGAAAACAATATTAAAGAGATAGTCTCTGATGAATTTGCCAAGTATACAATAGATGAAGCCAGAGATATGAAGGACATAATTAGGGACCAATCAACTACCCGTATACAGGAGCTTTTTAAATCCGACTTTATAATCCATGTATCCTTTGGGAATATATTGTTTGAATAAGAATTATGATGATTTTATAATTATTTTGTGTTATTATGGGTGTATAATGCTAGGAGGGAATAATCGTGAGTGATGTTTTATCCCAAAATGAGATAGATAATCTGCTAGCGGCAATAAGTAGCGGAGAGCTTGATGCGGATGAGTTTACGCAGACGGGCGAAAAAAATATCAAGAATTATGATTTTGCAAGGCCGTCCAAGTTTTCGAAGGAGCACCTGCGAACACTTAATATAATATTTGAGCACTATGGAAGGCTATTAGCTACCAATCTTCCTGCTTATTTACGAAAAAATGTTCAGGTAGAGGTTGTGAACTCAGAAGCTGTTACATATTCGGAATTCGCCAATGCTTTATCTAATCCGGTTTTACTAGGAATTATCGATTTTGCTCCCTTAGATGGACAGATTATAATTGAGCTGGCTGATAATCTTGGATATGCCATTGTAGACAGGATGCTTGGAGGAGGGGGATATCCCCTAGAAAAGGTTAGGGAGTTTTCAGAGATTGAGCTTTCTATTATTGAGAGAATATTTAATGTCTGTACGAACCTACTTCACGATCCATGGGCAAATGTTGTAGAATTAGAACCTAGGCTTTTGCGAATCGAGACCAACTCACAATTTGCGCAGATTATATCTCCCAGTGAGATGATTTCTATAGTTACCATGAATATCAAAATCGGTAATATAGAAGGTATGATGAATATATGTTTGCCATATGTCTGTCTGGAGCAGGTGATAGATAAGCTGAATACCAAGTATTGGTATTCTACCATGAAGTCTAGAGATGACCAATCTTATAATGATCTTATAGAAATTGCAATCTCAAAAGTAAAGGTGCCGCTTCGGGCGGTATTGGGTAAAAGCACAATTTCAATAAATGACTTTGTGAACATGCAACGGGGTGACATCATTAAGCTTAACTCAAAGGTAGATGATGAATTAACCGTATATGTTGGAAATATGAATAAATTTACCGCACTTCCTGGTGCCTTAGCAGGTACCTATGCGGTGAAGATTTCATCAGTAATACGAGGAGAGGAGTAATTGTATGGATGGAATGTTGTCCCAAGAAGAGATAAATGCTCTACTAAATGGTTTGGATTCTGATGATGGGGATACAGCTGAAATGGAGCATTTGTCAGATGCGGAGAAGGATGCAATAGGTGAGATATCCAACATCAGTATGGGAACAGCCGCGACAACTCTGTTTTCTTTAGTAAACCATAAAGTCGTAATAACAACACCGGTTGTAGAATACGGCTCCTGGGAGGATATAGCTAACAGCTATGACAAACCTTGTGTGTTTATCCAGATTTATTACGAGGATGGGTTAGATGGTAATAACATATTGATTTTAAAGGAGAAGGATGTTAAAGTCATTACTGATCTTATGATGGGAGGCGATGGTACTAATATAGATGGTGAGCTATCTGATCTTCATCTTAGTGCCATAAGCGAGGCCATGAACCAAATGATGGGCTCTGCTGCCACTTCAGTTTCTTCTATGCTAGAAACGAGAGTTGTGATCTCTCCACCTACTGCTACTAAGGTAGAGATGAATGAAAACGTCAGTGGTGAAATGATAGCGGATTTTCTAAAGAATGTCTTTGTTAAAGTGTCCTTCAATATGGTCATAGGAGATTTAGTAGACAGTGTATTAATGCAACTTTATCCTTTGGATTTTGCTAAGAATCTATATAGAGAATTCATGGCAGTCAATTCTATGGATAGTGAGATAGCGCCAAAGCCTCAGAGCGCTAGACCTAAAGAGGAGCCAAGAGCACCACAAGCTCAAGAAATATACGAACAAGCTAGTATGCCCACAGGTAACATACCTTATGGCAATGCAACTGGTATGATGACAGGTTCTATGCCTTATATGAACCAACAAATGCCCTATATGCCACAACCGGTTCAGGATGTAAATATACAGCCAGCACAATTTGCGCCATTTTCGCATATGACTCAGCAAATGGTACCACCGGAGAATATAGACTTACTTATGGATGTTCCTCTTGAGGTTACAGTAGAGCTCGGAAGGACTAGTAAATCTATAAAGGACATACTGGATTTTGCCCCTGGAACTATAATTGAACTAAATAGATTAGCAGGGGAACCAATTGATGTACTTGTCAACGGTAAATTTGTTGCTAAGGGCGAAGTGGTTGTTATGGAAGAAGCATTCGGCATCAGAGTTACAGAGATTACAAAGCAGAGGCAGTAAAATAATACATTATGATAGGAGAGTTAAAATGGCGAAAAATATATTGATCTGCGATGATGCAGCGTTTATGAGGATGATGATAAAAGATATTCTGGTTAAGAATGGTTATAACATTGCAGGAGAAGCAGAAAACGGATTAAAGGCGATTGAAAAATATACTGAGACAAAGCCGGATTTAGTTATGATGGATATTACTATGCCGGAGATGGATGGCATTAAAGCTTTGAAAAAAATAAAAGCTCTTGATCCTTCAGCCAATGTTATCATGTGTTCAGCTATGGGTCAGCAAGCCATGGTTATAGAATCTATTCAATCAGGTGCAAAGGACTTTATTGTTAAGCCCTTCCAAGCTGATAGAGTGTTGGAGGCTGTGAAGAAAGCAGTAGGATAAACAAGGATGCCTATGAGAGTTATGGAGAATTTACGATATACACTAGATAAGAAATTTGAAGATTTACAAAATATAAAAAGTGAGCCTGCACCTGAGAAATTTTCTACATCAAATAGTGTTTTACAGCTGCTTGGCCTTGTTTTATTATTAATTATTATATTAATTGCTGCCTATTATACCTCTAAATTTGTCAGTAGATATAAGCTAGGTCAATTAAAGAATAGTAATATTCAAGTAATTGAAATGTACAGTATTAGCAATGGCAAGATGCTACAGATAGTTAAAATAGCTAACAAATACATAGCTATCGGAGTTAGTAAGGATAACATCACTTTTATCGCTGAGCTTGATGAGAGTGAAATCTTGACGCACGAATTTAACGAGGGTGAAAAACAATCTTTCCGTCAAATCTTCGACAAGATTAGGGGAAAAAAAGAGTAAAGGTTGGTATCCATGATTGCATCGGAAATAAAAAAGTTTTGGGTAAAGATGGCTATAGCCATTGTATTATTGTTAATAGGTCTGGTGCTTTTATTCAATGTAAAAGAGGTATCAGCCGCTAATATAGGAGATACTATTACAAGTGATAACAGGACAGATGATGTTCGCGGTACAACGAATAATGTAAGCGGTAGCCTAGGACCACTGGAATTCAGGTTAAACACTGATGAGGACGAAGGAAGTCTGGCAGCTACATTGCAGATTTTACTGGTCTTGACGGTTATTACCTTAGCTCCTTCGATTTTAATAATGGTGACCTCATTTACAAGGATTTTAATAGTTCTACATTTTCTAAGGTCAGCCCTTGGTACTCAACAAACACCTCCGAATCAGATACTTATAGGACTAGCATTATTCTTGACGTTTTTTATTATGTCTCCAGTTCTTACTCAGGTAAATGCAAATGCAGTACAGCCCCTATCCAGAGGAGAGATATCTCAGGATGAAGCCTTTAATGCAGGTATAACACCTATTAGAACATTTATGCTGGAGCAGACAGATGCTAAGGATTTAAGACTATTTATGGATATAGCAGGTATTACAACTGTCGATACATTGGATGAGATTCCCATAACTGTTGTAATCCCTTCTTTCATTATAAGTGAACTAAGGCAAGCCTTTATTATAGGATTTTTGATATACCTACCTTTTATTGTTATAGATATGGTAGTGGCATCAACCCTTATGTCCATGGGTATGATGATGCTTCCACCTACAATGATTTCCATGCCCTTTAAGATTTTGTTATTTATAGTTGCAGACGGATGGAATCTTATTATAGGATCAGTAGTAAGGACCTTCTACTAGTGACTATAGACGGAGCAACTGAAAGGAGAATGGCAATGAATGAGAATATAATTGTTGATATCGCCAGAGAAACTGTATTTTTAATTATAAAAGTAGCGTCTCCCATATTAATTGTATCCTTAACAGTAGGTCTTATAGTTAGCATATTGCAGACAGTGACATCTATACAGGAGCAGACCCTCACATTTGTTCCCAAGCTGATTACTATATTACTTGTTGTTGTGCTGTTTGGTAATTGGATGATGACATCTATAAAGGATTTTATGGTGGAGCTATATTCGAATTTTAGCTATTACATAAGTGCAGTATGACGTTCTCAATAGTAGATTTTGAACTGTTTTTATTGATACTTGTGAGGATGAGTGGTTTTATATACACTGCACCGTTATTTTCATTAAGAAACATTCCTGTCAGAGTTAAGGCGGGATTTTCTATATTTATATCAATTATACTTTTTTATACGATCCCATTATCTGCAGCCGAATATGCTGGAATTATCGGATTTGCGATACTGGTAGTCAAGGAAGCAATAGCAGGTGCTCTGATGGGCCTGTTTTCAAATATAGCATACAACATACTGGCATTTTCAGGACAAATCATTGATATGGAGATAGGCTTCTCCATGATTAGTCAATTGGATCCGGCTACAAGGATACAGACGACCATAACAGCAAATTTATATGGCTATCTAGTACTCCTCTTAATGATTATAACTAATCTACATCATTATTTTTTAAAGGCTGTTGTGGACTCATACCAGCTTATTGGCATAGGGGAGGCCATCTTCCCACCAAATATGTATCGTCTGATGGTAAGCTTTATTATAGATTACTTTGTCATCGCTATGCGTATAGTTTTACCTATATTCGCAGCTATTTTAATCGTCAATACGATCTTAGGAATTTTGGCAAAGATTGCACCACAGATGAATATGTTCGTCATTGGTATGCAGCTGAAAGTATTTGTTGGACTTTTTGTTTTATATATAATAATTGAGCTAACACCATCAGTAGCAGATTTTATATTTAATGAGATGATGGATATGCTACGGTCGGTTATCGAAGTTATGAAGGGCTAAGAAAAGGCTAGGTGAACATAATGAAATGGGTTAGTTGGGAGGTTAAAGTGAGTCACCAGTACAAGCTTCCTTATCATCTACAATTTTTTGCCGAAGGAACTGAAAAGACAGAGCAACCGACAGCGAAGAAGCTTTCAGATGCAAGAAAGGAAGGACAGGTAGCACGAAGCAAGGAGCTTACCACTTCCGCTGAGCTTATAGCTTTATTTATAACCATAAAAATATTCGTAGGTTATATGGCGAATAGATTTATAGAGAATTTCCGTAGCTCCTATCAGAATATTGATTTGATGTTAGAGGGTGAATTTACAACTACTATGGCAGGGGGACTGCTTAAAAACTCCATTCTAAGGATAATATTAATCTGTCTTCCTATATATACAGTAGCAGTGGCAGTATCCTTTATAGTAGTACTGGTTCAGGTCAAATGGAAGCCGTCAGGTAAACCATTAAGCCCTAAATTCAACAAGCTTAACCCGATCAGTGGTTTTAAGAAGATATTCTCAAAGGATAAGTTGTTCACACTGGCTGTAGAAGTAGTAAAGATTATATTGATCGGATATATAGCCTATGACACTCTGAAGAAAGAGTGGAATACTCTACTTGTTTTATATGATATTAGTCTTTTTCAAGCAGTAGCCTTAATCGGTGATATTGTAATCGATCTGGGGATAAAGATAAGTATAGTATTTTTTTGTGTCGGAATGGCAGATTTCATATATCAGAAGTTTAAATTCAAAAAAGATATGAGGATGACCAAGCAAGAGGTTAAGGATGAATTTAAGCAATCAGATGGAGATCCCCAGATAAAAAGAAGGATTCGCTCTAAAATGATGGAGGTGTCCCAAAGAAGGATGATGCAACAGCTTCCCGAGGCAGATGTGGTCATAACAAACCCTACCCATCTGGCTGCTGCAATAAGGTATGACAGGGAGGAATTGGGTGCGCCGATCCTTTTAGCAAAGGGAGCAGACTATCTGGCAATTAAGATTAAAGAAGTAGCCAAAGAGAATGACATAGAAATCGTTGAAAATAAACCCTTAGCTAGGATGTTATATTATAACGTCGAAGTAGGAGACGAGATTCCTGCCGAGCTTTATCAGATGACAGCGGAGGTTCTCGCATATGTGTATAAGCTTAGAGGCAAGCTCTAGCTTAAGGCTTAAGGGAAGATATTAAACTTTAGGTTTAAGGTAAGGATATAGACTAAAAAGAATGAAATTGTATTTATTATGTATTATAGACTAAGAAGTATGGGTGAGAGTATACCCGGAAAGGCATAGGAGACTTGGCATGAAGAGAAATGATATAGCTGTAGGGCTTTATATATTAGCTGCAATCATGTTTTTAATCATTCCTATGACTCCCCATTTATTGGACTTTTTTATAGCGCTTAATATAGCATTGGCCTTAGTAATTTTATTTAATGCAATGTTTACCAAAGATGTCCTTAATATGTCGGCCTTTCCTACTATAATTTTATTTACTACAATCTTTCGTATTGCACTGAATATATCCTCTACAAGGCTTATACTATCTACTGGCAATCCCGGCCGTGTGGTCAGAGTATTTGGTGAGTTCGTCGGAGGCAACAGTTTAGTAATTGGTGCAATTATATTTATTATATTAATATTGATTCAGTTTATAGTCATCAATAAGGGCTCAGAGAGAGTAGCCGAGGTAACAGCAAGATTCACCTTAGATGCTATGCCCGGGAAGCAGATGGCTATAGATGCAGACTTGAATACAGGAGCAATAACTGATATTCAAGCTATGGAACGGCGGCAGAAAATCCAAGATGAAGCAGCCTTCTTCGGATCCATGGACGGTGCTACAAAGTACGTTAAAGGTGATGCCGTAGCAGGTCTTATAATTACAGTAATAAACGTAGCTGGTGGTACAATCACTGGAATGCAAAAAGGGCTATTAGCCGCTGATGCTCTTCAGAAATATGCCATACTGACAATCGGTGATGGATTAGTATCGCAGATTCCATCCCTAATGATATCTCTTGCAACAGGTGTATTGGTTACCAAGGTATCTAAGGAAGCCGATTTTGGTGATATGCTTATAGGGCAGCTATTCGCCATACCCAAGGTATTATACATAGTAGGGACTAGTCTGATTATACTGGGGATAGTCACGCCATTAAATATATTTCTTTTTGCAGGCTATGGTCTTGCCTTTGTCCTTGCCGGTAGAAACATTGCTGAGAAGCTGGAGGTGGAATCCATAGAAAGAGAGGTCTCCAGCGAAGATGCGGAGGCCGACGAGATTCGCAAGCCAGAGAATGTAGCGTCTCTGCTACAGGTTGACCCAATAGAGCTGGAATTTGGTTATGGGATAATACCTCTTGCAGATATGAATCAAGGAGGAGACCTGCTTGATAGAGTTGTTCTTATTAGAAGGCAGATTGCTATAGAGCTGGGGACCGTAGTACCCATGATAAGGCTACGAGATAATATACAGCTTAATCCTAATCAATACATTATAAAGATTAAAGGCATACAGGTTAGCGAAGGAGAAATTCTATTTGATCACTATATGGCTATGAATCCCGGATATGTCGAGGAGGAGATTACAGGAATACCTACATTTGAGCCATCCTTTAACCTACCAGCCATATGGATTACAGAAAGTCAGAGAGAAAGAGCAGAATCCTTAGGCTATACGGTTGTGGATCCCCCATCCATTATAGCAACCCATTTGACAGAGGTTATCAGAAGCCATATCCACGAGCTACTTACCAGGCAGGATGTACAAAATCTTGTCAACAATATAACGGAAACAAACCAAACATTGATTTCAGAGCTGGCTCCAAAGCTTCTTAGTATTGGTGAGATTCAAAAGGTTCTTCAAAATCTACTAATGGAACAGATATCCATTAGAGATCTTGTGAGTATCCTTGAAACCTTAGCTGATTATGCACCATCCACCAGAGATATAGACGTGCTTACTGAATACGTAAGACAAAGTCTAAAAAGAGCTATATCTAAGAAATATTTTCCTGAGGGTGAGATGACTAGTGTGGTAACCTTAGATCCTAAGGTAGAACAGGAGATTATGGATTCTGTCAAACAAAGCGAGCAGGGTTCATATCTGGCACTTGATCCTGATATGACCAGAGAAATTATCGATTCGGTTCAGACAGAGATACATAAGCTAGAGGAGTTAGGAAAGAACCCGATTATAATTACCTCTCCAATCGTGAGAATGTATTTTAAGAGAATGATACAAGAATATTTTAAGGATTTAACCGTGGTATCATATAATGAGATTGATTCAAATGTTGAATTACAGTCAGTAGGGATGGTGACAGTCTAATGATTATCAAGAAGTTTCAAGCAAATAGTGAAACAGAGGCTATCATGCTTGCCAAGGATGAGCTTGGTAAGGATGCTATTGTCATGAATATCAAAACTATTTCACCCAAGGGATTTTATAGGCTATTTAGAAAGCCCCTTGTAGAGATTACTGCAGCAATTGATGATAATATTATCTATAATCATGAAAAGACCATAGCGCCAAAGAAGCAGAGCTTTCCAGATATTATATATGATGAACCTGCTATAGAGCCTCAGGCTGAGCAGGAGCAGGCTAATGAAACCTCCGCCATAGAGGAAAAGCTTAACAATCTTCAAAATCTGTTAGAAAAACAGATGCTAGAGAAGGAAGTGGAAAAGGAAGCTCAGGAAAAGGCTAATGCGACAGGAAAAAATCTAGCTTGCATTCAGCTTATATATAATCAACTTATTATAAATGAGGTTGATGAGAAATATGCCAACCAGATTATCAGTGAAATCGAAGGAACCCTAAAGAAGGATTCCTCTATGGATAATATTCTATCCAGTATATATCAGAAGATAGTCCTCAAGCTAGGTCAGCCAAAGACAATTGACATCAGAGCAAATACACCAAAGTATGTATTTTTTATTGGTCCTACGGGCGTAGGAAAGACAACCACTATTGCTAAGATTGCCTCTAAATTCAAGGTAGAGCAGAAGGCTAAGATAGCATTTATAACCTCAGACACATATCGAATAGCTGCTGTTGAGCAGCTTAGAACATATGCCAATATACTTGGCATACCACTTAAGGTAGTATATAATATAGATGAGATTGAACAATCGAGGAAGGAATTTGCAGATTATGATCTTATATTTGTAGACACTGCAGGTCGTTCCCATAAGAATAAGATTCAAAGAGATGATATAGAAAACCTAATCAAAGTCATCCCTGAGAATGAAAGAGAGATATATCTAGTCCTTAGTGCTACAACAAAATACCGTGATTTAGTGGCTATTACAGAGGCTTACTCTGAAATGGTAGGCTATAATCTTATTTTTACAAAGCTGGATGAGACTAGTAATGTCGGTAATTTGTTTAATATAAAAATGTTGACAAATGCACCCCTTTCTTATGCTACCTTTGGGCAGGATGTACCTGATGATATTGACAGAATTGATCCTCAGAGGATAGCAAAGCAATTATTAAGGGGGCATTAGAATGGATCAAGCAGAAAAATTACGACAAATAGTTAAAGATCAAAACACAAGCAGACATATTTCGAGAGTCATAACAGTAACCAGTGGTAAGGGTGGTGTCGGTAAATCCAGTATATCTGTTAATCTAGCCTTAGCCTTAAGCCGTCTCGGTAAAAGAGTTGTTATCATAGACGCTGATTTTGGCCTGGCTAACATAGAGGTAATGCTAGGAATTCGTCCTACATATAATCTGGCTGATTTAATGTTTAGGGGAAAGAGCCTTTCTGATATAGTAACACAAGGACCAGAGGGCATAGGCTTCATTTCCGGCGGTTCAGGTATACAAGAGCTGACAAATCTATCCAAGGATCAGATTATATATCTAATACGCAAATTAGTTGAGCTTGATCAGACTGTGGATATTATTATTGTAGATACGGGGGCAGGTATTGCTGATTCAGTTTTAGAATTTGTGGCTGCCAGCTCGGAGATACTTTTGATTTCCACTCCTGAGCCCACATCCATTACTGACGCCTATGCTCTGCTTAAAACGCTTAATAGAAAATCGGGTTTTTCTATAGATGATACTGTTATAAAAACAATCGTCAACCGCATCACACCAGATGAGGATGGTGAGGAAATATATGATAAGCTTAATATTGTTGTTACTAGATTTCTAAAGCTTAAACTGGAGTATTTGGGACATATACCTCTGGATAATACAGTATCAAAAGCGGTGATGAGACAAAGACCAGTCATATGTGACTATCCAAACTCTAGTTTTTCAAGGCATATTACAAGCTTTGCAAAGCAGTTATGTGATACTGAAAATGAAATCAATCAAGAGAAAAAGGGTATTGCCCAGCTATTCTCCAACCTAATAAAATCTAGAATAAGAAAATAAATGGGAGGAATCTATGCTTCGGGAAACAGTTAACATCGGTGATAAAATTGAAATAAGGCAACTGGATCAAAAGGGAGCATTGATGAGGTCATCCAAGAAATATGTGAGTCAGATGGTGGATTTTATAGAGGATGATAAAATAAGTATAGCTACCCCTATTAAAAATGGTATGATCATTACTCTAGAGAAATGGATGAATTATCGTTTGTATTTTTATACTATTAGGGGCTTGTTTCAATGCGACTGCACTATGCTTCAGACATACCGTGAGGGAAAAAATGTTCTTGCTTTAGTTAAGCTGGTCTCTGGGCTTGAAAAGATACAAAGAAGACAGTATTATCGTCTTGAGTGTGTTCATGAGATTGAATATAGACTTATCACAGATGAAGAGGTAAGGCTGGAGGAAAAGCTTCTTGTAGGTATGTTTCCACAAGTGGATGAAAAGGCTATAATCAGGAAGAGATTGGCCGAGATAAATAAGACCTGGTATAAAGCTTCTATAACGGATTTGAGTGGAGGCGGCTGTCGATTTAACTCACAACAGAGGTTAAAATCAGGTGATAGGGTTAGAATAAGGTTAAATTTTGCAATAAAGAATGAATTAAAGAGGCTTGATATAATTGCAGATATTATAACATCACAGAAGATGAATGATCGGGTAGGTGTATTTGAGCATCGTTCTGAATTTTATAGCATCACGCAAAAAGATAGGGAGGATCTTATAAAGTACATATTTGAGCAAGAACGTAAGCTTAGAAAGAATGATAAGAAATGACCTATTATTGACAAGGGAAAGGAATTCACATGAAAGAGAAAAATATTTTAATAATAGATGACTCTGCACTCATGAGAAGGGTTATTTCTGATATAATAGAGACAGACCAGAGATTTAATGTAATAGGTGTGGCTATAAATGGTCTTGCTGGACTTAGCATACTCCAAGAGAATACAGGCAAGGTGGATGCAGTTCTTTTGGATATAAACATGCCCAAAATGAACGGACTAGAGGTTCTTGCCGAGATAAAGAAGCAAAAAATTAATACTACTGTTGTAGTAGTAAGTGCATTCACTACCAATGATGCAGTAGAGACTATACAGGCTTTGGAGCTTGGTGCATTTGATTTCCTTACAAAACCAGATGGCTTGGAGGAGTTGAGAAGCAATGTATTCAGCGAAAAACTTCTTAATTGCCTGGCAGTAGCTACTAAGATTAAAGATAAGGAGCCACAAAAAACAATAGCAACAGATCCACCCAAAATTATTACAGCATCATTGGCTCCTATAAATAAGCAAGATGGAGTAAAAGAAAAGTGTAAGTGTAAGCTAGTTGCCATAGCCTGCTCAACAGGTGGACCCAAGGCTCTTCACAGTATTATTCCTAATCTGCCTAAGAATATTGATGCGGGCGTAGTCATTGTACAGCATATGCCTGAAGGATTCACAAAATCCCTTGCAGATAGATTAAATTCATTAAGTCGTATTCCTGTCAAGGAAGCAGAGGATGGAGAAATATTGAATAAGGGATGGGTATATATTGCAAAAGGTGGCAGGCAGTTACAGGTTGTAAAGGACAAAAAGGGAAATCATATATTAAGACTTACTAAGGAAGCGCCACGCTTTGGGCTTATGCCTTGTGCCGACATGCTGTATGAATCCCTAATAGATACCGATTATGATGAGATTACATGTGTGGTATTAACCGGTATGGGCAGTGATGGCACAGCCGGAATTACAGAATTAAGTAAGAAGAAAAATATTCATGTGATAGCTCAGGACAAGAGAACCAGTATAGTATACGGTATGCCAAGAATGATCAAAATGACAGGACTGGTAGACAAGCTAGTATCACTAAATGAGGTTTCTGATGCTATAATAGAGAATGTGGGGGTGCATTAAATGGACGTAAGTCAATATCTTGAAATTTTTATTGAAGAGACAAAGGAGCATCTGCAGAGTCTGAATGAACATATTTTGGTTCTGGAGAAGGAACCTGAAAACCAAGCAACCATTAATGAGATTTTCCGTGCTGCCCATTCCTTAAAGGGAATGGCTGGAACCATGGGATACAAGAAGATGCAACAGCTCACTCATGATATGGAGAGTGTGTTTTCAGAGATTCGCAATGGAAAGATGAAGGCTTCTTCAGAGCTTGTAGATGTTGTATTTAAGGGATTGGATATACTAGAGGCTTATCTTATTAATATACAGTCCGATAGTACTGAAGGTGATCAGGACTCTTCTGAAATCACCGACTCATTAAATAAAATCCTAAATGCAAGTTTAGGTATAGCCGACTCCAGCGATGTAACTATTGAATCTGAGTCCTCTGCAGGAGAAATCACCATGGTTGCCCCTGATTCGGACGATAAATACAAATTCAGGTCGCTAAAGATAGAGAGCCATGAGAAGAAAGCGATTGCTAAAGCCATATCACTTGATTTAAATGTGGTTGGTTTGACTATATATATACAGGATTACTGTGTTCTTAAGGGTGCCAGAGCCTTCATGGTAAATAGAACATTAGAAGAACATGGCGAAATTATTAAGCTAGATCCAAGTGCCCAGGATCTTGAGGATGAAAAATATGATAATTATTATTCCGCCTTCGTTATCACTAAGGATAATCCTGAGAAATTAATAGAAGCAGTTATGGATGTATCCGAGGTTAAGGAGGTTGTAGCAGATTACATACATCTTAATGAGAAAGAGCTTAATGCTTATCTGACTGTGATTAAGCAGGATGAGGCTAGCACGTCTACATATAAGGCAGCGAAAGGGGCTGGCTCTCTCATGACAGGGAAAGCAGTAGCAGGTAAGCAGTCTACAAAACCCGTGGCGAATCGTTCTGTACGTGTAGATATCGATAAGCTGGACGTACTAATGAACCTCGTAAGTGAGCTTATAATTGCTAAAAACAGTCTCGTATCCTCTAGTAGCACATTACATAATCAATTAGAAATATCCTTCTATGATCAGATTGAGTACTTGGAGAGAGTAACTACTAATCTTCATGAGTCAGTTATGAAAGTTCGAATGGTTCCTATAGAAAACGTAGTCAACCGTTTCCCTAGAATGATACGTGATTTGTCCAAGAACCTAAATAAGCAGATGGAGCTTTATATGACTGGTGAGGAGACAGAGCTTGATCGTACAGTTATAGATGAAATAGGTGATCCTTTAATGCACTTACTTCGTAACGCAGCTGACCATGGACTTGAGAGTAGTGAAGACAGAGTAAGGCAGGGTAAGGATCCAGCTGGTGCCATATATCTTGATGCATATCAAGATGGCAATAACGTTGTTATTGAAGTAAGGGATGATGGAGCAGGTATTAATGTTGATAAAATCAGGAACAAAGCTATAGATAGAGGCACAATTTCAGAAGAGCATGCATCCAGAATGTCCGACAAGGATATTATTGATATTCTATTCATGCCAAGCTTTTCCACTTCAGAGGAAGTTACTGATGTATCAGGCAGAGGTGTAGGGCTTGATGTGGTTAAGACTAAGATTGAAGCTCTTGGTGGCGATATAGAAGCTAAGACAGTGTTAGGAAAGGGTTCGAATTTCATTATACGACTTCCGCTAACACTTGCAATTATTCAATCCTTAATGGTGACTATTTCTAATGAGAAATATGCAATTCCTCTGGGTAATATACAGACAGTAGAGAATGTAGATAATGATACTGTTAAGAAGGTTAGTGGTAAGGAGGTTATTAACCTTAGGGGAGATGTCATTCCCATTATACGTCTAGGTGAAATGCTCGATTGCGCTAAGAGTGAGGATATAGATCAGCTACTTGTTGTGATTGTTAAGAAGGGCGAGAAATATGCAGGATTGATAGTTGATGAACTCCTTGGACAACAAGAGATTGTCATAAAGTCCATTGGCAAGTATATAAAGAACCACAAGATTATAAGTGGTGCAACTATACTAGGTAATGGTGAGGTAGCATTAATTCTCGATGTGAATACATTAATCTAAGTAAAAGTGGGTTAGTTATGATTTATAAGGGAGGGAAGGACATGACAGAGACAAAGTCAAAGCAATATATTGATGTAAGGCTGGG
>CAZODB010000004.1:0-7859 GCA_964578425.1 uncultured Herbinix sp. | reverse complement strand
CTTTCCCAAATGATCAATGCTAGGATATCTATGAATGTGCCTAAGGTAGAATTATTAGAGTTTAAAGAGCTTTCGGATATTGTGGGCGGAGCGGAGCAAATCGTAGTTGGGATTTTATTTACTCTCGGTGGAGATGTGGATGGAATGATGATGTTTATGATGGACAAAATTGCCTCTATACATTTGGTCAATATTTTACTTGGCAATATGCAGCAATTGGATTATACAGATGAAATTGAATTTTCCGAGATGGGACTTTCAGCATTAAACGAAATAGGCAATATCATATCAGGGGCATATTTATCATCTTTATCTTCTTTAACTAACCTAACGATAACCTCCAGTATACCACACATGGCCATAGATATGGCCGGGGCGATTTTAAGTGTGCCAGCCATAGAATTTGGAAAAATCGGTGACAAAGCCCTTTTGATTGAAACGGAATTCGGTGATATGGATAATAATGTTAACGGTTATTTTATTCTGATACCGACCTTGAAATCATATTCAGCAATACTAAAATCATTGGGGTTATAGGGTGAGACCATGAACAATAAGATAAAAGTCGGTATGGCAGACGCAAGTGTGTGCAGACCACCGGACGTGATTACGACACTAGGACTTGGTTCCTGTGTCGGTATAGTACTATACGATCCGGTGACGAAGATTGCAGGATTAGTACATGTTATGCTACCGGATAGTACAAAAATAATAAACAACTCAAATAAATACAAGTTTGTAGATACAGGAGTAGATACACTTATTCAGGATATGGCAGCGCTAGGAGCAATCACCAGAAACATAGTCTCAAAAATTGCCGGTGGAGCACAGATGTTTACTTTTGTTAATAATCTTGAGATGATGCGTATTGGAGAGCGTAATGTGGAGGCCACCAAGGAAAAACTTGATACATTGAGGATTCCATTACTAGCAGAGGACACTGGGGCTAACTACGGAAGGACTATAGAGTTCAACCCAGATACAGGCTTGTTACATATTAAATCCGTAGGTAAGGAATTAAGGATACTATAGTAATATTAAAAACTGTGTATAGAAGGTGAAAATATGCGGGACAGGTATATGCCTGCACTTGTAACATTGATAGCAGGTGCTATAACTTGCATAATAGACATATATCGAAAGGCTGATTTACTTCCTAGCTTAAAGCGGCTTCTTTTAGTTATAATAATTTTCTATATAATAAGTATAATGTCAAGAGCAATTATTCGAAGGGTTATTGAATATAAGCCTGATACATCTGATGAAGATAAAGAGGATGAGGCAGGGGATAATGCAGAAAATATAGCAGATGATGATACTAAGATCAAGTCAAATGATAATTCCAAGGGCAATCCTAATGAAAGTCTGGCTAGAGCTAATGAGGATAAAAGCAAAGGAATAATATAAGTAATATCTGATAGTAGATTTCAATCCGATTTAATTATAGGAGGCAATATGAATAATGAAGAGAGACAAAAGCTTTGGGAAGAATATTCCAATAGAAAGACCTCTGATCTTTATGAAAAAATTATAATTGAATATGCGGGATTGGTAAAGATTGTCGCGGGACGATTAAGTATGTATCTGGGTCATAATGTGGAATATGATGATCTAGTGGGATATGGAACATTTGGACTAATAGATGCCATTGATAAATTCGATTACAGCAAGGGATTTAAGTTTGAGACATACGCATCCTTAAGAATACGAGGGGCCATACTTGACCAGATTCGTAAGATGGACTGGATACCTAGAAGCATAAGGCAGAAGCAAAGAAAGATAGATAATGCATATCAAGCTCTTGAGACCAGACATGGGAAAAATATCACCGACGAGGATGTAGCCGAAGAGCTTAATTTAACCATTGAAGAATTAGGAGATTGGCAAAGTCAAACTAATATAACGAATATAATTTCCTTAGATGAGTTCTTGGAACAGGGCTCCGAATCGAAAACTGAGCAGTATTTTGCCACTACCTTTGAACAACCTGATAGGATAGTGGAGCGAAAGGAACTAAAGGGTATTCTGACGAGGACTTTAGATACATTAACAGTGAGGGAAAAGAGTGTTATAACACTATATTATTATGAGGATCTGACCTTGAAGGAGATAAGCAAAATTCTAGAGGTATCAGAATCTAGAATATCTCAATTGCATACAAAAGCTTTACAAAAGCTAAAAGTGAAGCTTGGAGTGAATATGGATGTTTTCACTAATTTTTAATGGATGGATGGCTATTCATAGATTCTCATTATATATTATAGGCTGCTAGAATGTGTAGAGGAGGGGTGGTAGGATGAGCGGGAGAAATGCGTATTTTCAACTAGATATCAAAAATGATGGAACCTATTTGAAGCTCTATGATTCCGAGCTTGGCGGATTATCACTTAATTATGACGAAATAAGTAATTATTTAATCGACAAGAAAATATATGAATATGACAAAATAGCCTTAGGTAGAGGAATTGCGAATCTAAAGCATTCTGCAAATGTTAAGCTTACTTCAGCAATTATTCATCCTCAGGACGAATATGTAAGAGTTAGAATTGATGAGGATAAAATGAAAGCTATCTGTAGATTTTATCCCCCAAGTAACAGGGGTAATAATCTTACCAAGGAGGATATAATATCTGAATTGGTTAAGGCAGGAGTAAAATATGGGGTAGATGAGACTAAAATTACACAGTATTTTAAGGATAGAAGATATTGCTCAGATTATATACTAGCTAAAGCAACAATGCCGATACAGGGACACGACGCTGTAATTACATATCATTTTAATACAGATTTAACGATGAAGCCTAAGACTAATGAAGATGGCTCAGTTGATTTTCATAAGCTGGATATAATAAGCCATGTTAATAAAGGGGATTTGCTAGCGACCTTAACACCGGTGGACTTTGGTAAGCCAGGAATTGATGTGTGTGGTAAACCTTTAAAACCGAACAAGGTTATAAATCGTGTGCTTCGCCACGGCAAAAAGATTACAATGTCAGAGGATGGACTAAGGCTATATTCAGACGTAAGCGGCCATGTATCCTTGACTGATGGTAGAGTATTTGTATCAGATACCTATGAGATTTCTGCTGATGTTGATTCATCAACAGGAGACATTGATTACGAGGGAAATGTAGTAGTTAAAGGTAATGTTATTACAGGCTTTTCGGTAAAGTCAAAGGGAGATATAGAGGTATATGGTGTCGTGGAAGGAGCTTATATAGAGGCAGGTGGCCAGATTATCCTAAGACGTGGTATGCAGGGAATGAATAAGGGTATTCTTAAGGCAAATGGTAATATAATAACTAAGTTCATAGAGAATGCAGAAGTTATAGCAGGAGGTTATATCAATACAGACTCCATCATGCATAGCAAGGTGTCTGCAAAGGGAGATATTATAGTTGGAGGAAGAAGAGGGTTTGTAACAGGAGGGGTAATCCGTTCAGGTACAATGATATCCTTAAAAACATCCGGCTCTCATATGGGAACAAATACTATACTAGAGGTGGGTATAAATCCAGCTGTCTTAGATGAATTTAAAGAGCTAGAAAATCAAATCGCTCATCTAAAGTCAGAGAAGGAGAAGGTGAATCATGCTATTGCTATGGTCCGTAAGAGGCTTCAGTCTGGTTCGAATATCTCTTATGATAAGCTAGAGAGCCTTAAGAAAATAACTCAGACAAGTATTCATCTTAATACTCAGCTTAATGAGGCTATACAAAGATATGATATCCTAAAGCTGGAGGTGGACGGAAATGCTACAGGTGTGATTAAGGTACATGATACAGTATATCCTGGAACAAAAATAATAATATCCAATGTTGTTTACTATGTCAAAGATGC
The DNA here is from genome assembly GCA_964578425.1 of uncultured Herbinix sp. Lineage (GTDB taxonomy): Bacteria > Bacillota > Clostridia > Lachnospirales > Lachnospiraceae > Mobilitalea. Next base: position 4,019 of record CAZODB010000004.1, on the reverse strand, counting down.
CTTGCAGCATACAAAATTCATACGTGACAGAGCAGATATAAAACTAGTACCATTATAGAATAGTAATCATTGACCAAATTTTAATCGGCTTAATTAAGAAGACATCCCTGGAAATACAGAGTAACCGTTGTAGTTTTATAAAGGGGGAATATAAATGCCCATAAGACCAATTGATGTAATGAAAACACAGGATGTTTCCCAATATAAGCAGATTCAAAATCAAAAGTCCCAGCATGAACAGGTTCAGATAAGCAAAAGCTTTCAAAACCTGATACAGGCCGAGGCATCTAAGCCATTAGAAACGACGAAGAGTGAGAATAAAGAATTTCGCTATGATGCTAAAGAGGAAGGTAAAAACAGCTATAATGGAAGTGGCTTAGGGAACAAAGGGAAACAGAATAAAGAAAAGAAAAACAAGAACAATGAACGCGACAATAATACAGACAGACCCGGTGGAATTGACATTTTAGTATAATGTCAGCACATAAAAGGTTTAATTTGTAGGAGGTTGTGTAGGAGTGGGGAAATTATGAATCTGTTAGAAATAATAATGCTTATATTTGGAATATTAATTATAATATTTAGTTGCAGAATAGTCGCCCAACCCGATAAAAAGAATGGTATATCCATAGATAGTAGCGATGTAAAGGATATATTTATGCATGAGGAGCTACATATCTTTAAGGAGCAACAAAATGAACTACTAAACTCTGCTAGTGAAGAGGCTATAGCAAAGACCGATGATTACCTAAGTAAGCTCTCTAATGAAAAAATAATGGCAGTTAGCGAATACTCTGACCAGATTCTCGATAAAATAACACAGAATCATGAGGAGGTAGTATTTCTATATAATATGTTAAATAATAAGGAGAAAGAGCTTAAAAAGACTGTAAGTGAAATTAATAACTCTCAACAGAAGGCTATGGAGCCAGTTAGTGATAACTCTGAGAATAAAGAATCTGATAATGATGCTTTTAAGCCTAAGCAGATAGATACTCAGGCAAAAAATATCAAGCCAGAGCATATGGAAGATTCTGGTTTAGAGCAGATTAGTAACAAGCAATCGACCATTTCCATAAATAATACAGAGATACTTAAGCAGCATGAGCAAGGAAAATCAGTTTTGGATATTGCAAAACAATTAGGCATCGGACAGGGTGAGGTCAAGCTTGTTATCGATTTATTTGTAAATAGATAAATGATTATTATACTAACGTTCATAATAAGGCACCAAAGAAGGACGAGGTTTATAAAATGAAATTAAAATATTACATGAGAGGCCTTGGAATCGGGATTTTAATAACAACAATTGTTCTTTCTGTTGGTAATAAGAAGGAGAAGCTCTCGAATAAGGAAATCATGTCTAAGGCAATAGAGCTCGGTATGGTTATGAAGGAAGATGATAATGAAGATTACCTTAAGAAAGTCCTAGAGAACTCCTTAGATAAGGAAGGCGCGGGGCTTGATTTGGTTGATAATGATTTAAATGAGCCAATTGATGAGGAAAATGGAGCGGATTTTACGGAGCCATCTGATGAGGATAACGATATAGATTCCTATGAACAACCATCAGTTGAAGATAATGGAGCGGATATACAGGATCCGTCTAATGAAGATAATGATATAGATGCCTACGAGCCATCGGATGTAGAGACTGAACAGGATATACAGGAGCCGCCTGATGAAGATACTGATATAGATGCCCATGAGCCATCGGATGAAGATGCTGAACAGGATATACAGGAGCCGCCTGATGAAGATACTGATATTGAAGCCCATGAGCCATCGAATGAAGATGCTAACACAGAAACAGGTCTTGGTATAGAAGAGCCAATTGATGAGGATAATGGACTAGAAGTTATAGATCCATCTCAGGTGACCTTTATAATTGTTAAGGGTATGTCATCTCGTCAGATATCGGAGCTTCTTGCTGAAAAGGGTTTATTTGAAGATGCTGTAGATTTTGATGATTATATTAAGCGACAGGGTAAGGCAGGTTATTTAAGAACCGGTACATATACACTACCTAAAGATTCCGCTTATCAAGTTATTCTAAATACAATTGTAGGATAACAAGAAATATCCTTTACACGTTCAATTTATTGTGGTATAATCACAATGTTTTGATGACAATACACGCATACTGATTTCGTGCATGGTGCCGGAGCTCTCCGGTGTGCATGGAATATGATGTATGCGGATGAAATCAACCAAATGGAGGTAAATTAAATTATGAGTGTTATTTCAATGAAGCAGTTACTGGAGGCTGGTGTACATTTCGGCCACCAAACAAGAAGATGGAACCCCAAGATGGCGCAGTACATCTACACAGAGAGAAACGGAATCTACATCATTGACTTACAGAAGTCAGTTGTTATGATAGATAAAGCATATTCTGCAATTAAAGATGTTGTTGCAGATGGTGGATCCATTCTCTTTGTTGGAACAAAGAAGCAGGCACAGGATGCTATTAAGGCTGAGGCTGAGCGTTGCGGAATGTTCCATGTAAATGAAAGATGGTTAGGTGGTATGCTAACCAACTTCAAGACAATTAAGAGTAGAATTAACAGACTGAGAGATATAGAAAGAATGTCCGAGGACGGAACATTTGATGTTCTTCCAAAGAAGGAAGTAATTCAATTAAAGAAAGAATGGGATAAGCTTGAGAAGAATCTCGGCGGAATCAAGAACATGAAGAAGGTTCCTGATGCAATATTCGTCGTAGATCCTAAAAAGGAAAGAATCTGTATCCAGGAAGCACATAACCTTGGAATCCCCTTAATTGGTATTGCAGATACCAACTGTGACCCAGAAGAACTTGATTATGTTATACCAGGTAATGACGATGCGATTCGTGCTGTTAAGCTTATTGTATCTAGGATGGCGGATGCGGTTATAGAAGCTAATCAAGGAATGCAGTTAACAGATACAGCTGAAGTAGAAGCAGCTGATGAAGGTGAAGAAGCTAACTTGGGAGAATAGTTACAAAATAATGTGGATGGGTCTGTTGCAGATGTAGGCTTACCGTATGGTTAGTATCAGGCATTACAACAGTCCCTTTTTTTAAAATATAAGATTTCGGAGGTAGAATAATGATTATAACAGCTAGTATGGTAAAAGAGTTAAGAGAAATGACCAGTGCAGGCATGATGGATTGTAAAAAGGCACTTACTGAGACTGGTGGCGATATGGACAAGGCTGTTGAGTTTCTTAGAGAAAAAGGACTCGCTGCCGCAGAGAAGAAGGCAGGAAGAATTGCCGCAGAGGGTATAGTAGATACAAATGTTAGCGAGGATGGAAAGCTTGCTTCTATAGTAGAGGTTAATAGCGAGACAGACTTCGTAGCAAAGAACGATAAGTTCAGAGAATATGTAGCAGCCGTAGCAGCACAAGCAGCTAAGACAAGTGCAGCTGATATAGATACATTTTTAGAAGAGAAATGGGCTCTTGATACATCTAAGACCGTTAAAGAAGAGCTTTCAACCATGATCGCTCTTATCGGTGAGAACATGAACATCAGAAGATTCGAGCAGCTAAAGGCTGAGAACGGGTTTGTAGCTTCATATATACATGGTGGTGGTAGAATCGGTATCTTAGTCAATGTAGAGACCACTGCAGTTAACGATCTTGTTAAAGAGGCGGCTACGAATTTAGCCATGCAGATTGCAGCTATGAATCCTAAGTATGTCAGCAGAGATGATATGTCCGAGGACTATATTGCTCATGAGAAGGACATAATTAAGGCACAGATTAAAAATGATCCAGCTAATGCTAAGAAGCCTGATAATATTATAGAGAAGATGCTTGAGGGCAGATTAAACAAGGAATTAAGGGAAGTCTGCTTACTTGATCAGGTATATGTTAAGGATGGCGACATGAATGTTAGCCAGTACCTTGCTTCAGTATCAAAGGAGGCTGGTGCTCCTGTAGCAATTAAGAGCTTTATACGTTTCGAAACAGGTGAAGGACTTGAAAAGAAATCAGAGGACTTTGCAGCTGAGGTTGCAAAGCAGATGGGT
>CAZODB010000003.1:25516-29168 GCA_964578425.1 uncultured Herbinix sp. | reverse complement strand
TACCACACGACCAAGATCATCTATTCTTCTTACAATACCGGTAGCTTTCATATATATCTTCCTCCATCTTATGATTAGTTGTTTTAGTTATTGCTGAAAAGGCTACATCTATTAATATTGTTTGTAAAATGGGAAAGTTTATACATTTAATAATCATATTTTATATAAAAAATATATGCCTATGTCGGCTCTCATATTTTCAAATACATTTAAGACATCTAATATTCCATAGCCCCAATCTCTATTGGGGTAAACTATATTGGGTCTTCTCCTGGCTCCGCGAATCAAATGATTCTTAATAACACCTGTATCCATACCAGGGTTATTTCCTCTTATAGTCCCCCATTCAAGTATTAAGGCTACCACTCCTGCTGTATGGGCCGCAGATACTGATGTACCTGTAAAAGGTTCAAAGGCATGACTTAGTGTGGGAGCCAAATAATTAACTCCAGGTGCCGCTATTTCTGGCTTTATAATATTGTTCCGAGTATATCCTCTGCTGGAATTTACATATAAATTATTGTTAATGGGGTTATAGGTAGTAACAGTTATGGGAATTAAGGCGGATCCTGGAGCTAAGACCGTTGTATAAATATTTGGTTGAATAAAATATGTCTCTCTAGTAATAAAATCTCCCATGGGTAGCCACATATGAAATCCGCTAGCCAGGTCCCCATGCCCATACACATTAAACCTCCATATGCCAGGAGAAGCGTTTTCAAATCGAATAAGAATAAGCTGATCCCCAGTCTGTGATTCGATTGTTTGATAATCTATAAAAATTATTGTATTTTCAAAGATAAACGAAATTATCCTATTTACTCTTATGGCTGGCGGAATTCTTGGAATATACTCGCCTGCTGGTGATAATATATCAATAGAGTATATACCCGGAGGATCTCCCCATAATTCTATGGTGAATCCACTATCATCTTCACCTACATTTAGCTCTAGTGTATTACTTCCTATGTCGGGATCTATGGCTCCATAATAGTGTCTGCCTAGATTACCTTCATTTCCTGCAGAAACAACCACTCCCCTATCAGGAATGTCGGCAATTAGATCAGCTGTTACACTAATAGGGGAACGTCCCGTATGGCCTCCCTGCGAGCTTCCTATACCGATACATAATACCAGAGGCCTGTTAAGTTCTCTTGCCATATTATTGCAATACTGCATCGCCCACATAATATGATTCTCTTGAAAGCAAACCCTGGTGTCAGGTACTAAAAAAAAATTTCTAACGGACTGCTTAGCCTGTCTAAGCTTAACGATAATAAGCTCACTATTAGGAGCCACTCCATAGAAATCCTCTGCTTCTACATCATTTCCGGCAGCTATTCCCGCAAGCATAGTTCCATGACCATTCTCATCAACACTGGGTACAATGGCAAGGGGATCATCTGCCATAAGCGCCTGATTAATTTGCTCATTGGTATATATTGTTCCAAAATAAGCATCACCTGGTGAAGGACCTATATGAATCGATTGATCCCAGATAGAAATAATCTTTGTGGTTCCGTCTGACTTTATAAAAACAGGATTAGTATAATCAATACCAGTGTCAATGATAGCTATTATAACCCCTTCTCCACTTAAGTTAAACGTAGCGCTACTTCTAAGATTAAATACCCGGGAAGCATCTAGGCTTACTTCATCGGTTAGACCAAATAAATGTGGAATTTCCGCATAACGTATGCGGGGGAGCTTATCAAAAAATTCCTCAATTGGGATATGAAGCACTGCGTAAAAATCGTTCATTATATGAACTGTTATATTTTCAAACATTTCTATTATCTGAGGATTGCTCCTATATTCTACAATTAAATCAAAATACTCATCCCCAATAATCCTCTCTCTATCCACCCCTAACATATGACACCTCCACTCTCTACATATCTTATACTAAATAGCCTTAAAAGGTAACACCTCCTCGAAGAGCATCAAATACATTAAATAAATCTAGTATTCCATAACCCCAGTCTCGATTAGGATATACCACATTTATATCTCTTCTTGCTCCTCTTATAATAAGATTCTTCATTTCTACTGTACTTATGGCAGGTAGATTACCTCTTATTATCCCCCATTCATATATCAGAGCAGCTATACCGGCTGTATGCGCGGCAGATACACTGGTACCTGTAAATGGTGCAAAGCCCCCGTCTAGAGTGGGGCCAATTACATTTACACCGGGAGCTGCTACCTCAGGCTTTATTCTGTTTGTTCTTGTATAACCTCGACTGGCATTAATATATAAACTGTCGTCTATATCATTATAAGCTGTCACCGTCAGGGGGATTATAGTATTCCCTATGGTTAGAATAGTGGTATAAGGATCAGAGCGAACAAAATATGTGTCATCAGAAATAAATCCTTCCATAGGAAGCCATATGTTAAAGCCTAGATTTAACCCTCCTCTTTCATATACATTAAAACGCCAAATCCCAGGACTTGGCTTATTAAAACGTACCAAAATAAGCTGCTCACCACTTTGAGATTCAACCATCTGATAATCTATATATATTATAGTTTCTTCAAAAATAAATGAGATAACTCTATGTTCATCTCTTCCGGCGGATATTCTTGGAATATATTCACCTGAAGGTGTCAAAATATCTATGGAATATATGTCTGGAGTAGAGCCCCAGAGTTCCATGGAAAATCCAGGCTCATTGTCTGCCACATTAAGCTCTACTGTATCATAGCCAGTGGCAGGATTAACTCTACCGCTGTAATGCCGTCTAGCATTACCCTCATTACCCGCAGCTACAACCACACCCATCCCAGAAGTAGAAGCTAATCCAGATACATATGTGCTTAAGGTTCCTAACCCATCATGAGCCCCCTGAGAACTACCTACAGCTATACATATAACCATGGGGCGCCGAAGCTTAATTGCTAATTCAGCTAGATAAGTCAATCCTTGGAATATATCCGTTTCTTGAAAGCATACCGCATTATCGGATATAAAGAAGAAATTCCTAAGAAATTGCTTGGCTGGTTTTAGCTTCACAACCGCAAATTCCACATCAGGAGCAACTCCAAAAAAATTATTCTCAGGCACCTCATTCCCTCCTGCAATTCCGGCCAACATGGTACCATGTCCATTATCATCAGTACTGGGAACAATAGATAATGGATCCTCATTTTGCAGGGCCTCATTAATCTGCTCTCTTGTATACTCTGTCCCATATAATATGTATGATGGAGGATTATCACTTACTATTGTCTGATCCCATATAGAAACTATTCTTGTGGTATTATCAGCATACTTAAAGACGGGATTAGTATAATCTATTCCCGTATCTATAATCCCTATCAGAACCCCCTGACCTCTTAAATTTAAAACAGGTATATTCCTTAATTGAAAAACACCTGATGCTTCCAAACTGGACTCACTAATAACTCCAAAACAGGTTGGCAATACACCGTAACCCATTCTATATACAATATTCTGGGTTACAAAGCTTACTGGTACATGAACAAAAGCAAGCCGCCTATTAATTATTTGCACTGTTCTATCCGGAAATTGTTCGAATATGCTTATATCATCATTATATTCTATAATTAAATCTGCATAGTCCTCACTGATAATTCTCTCTTTTTCCTCTAGGGTCAATATATAGCACCTCTTTTTAATAATGTGATA
>CAZODB010000003.1:16590-25416 GCA_964578425.1 uncultured Herbinix sp. | reverse complement strand
ATGTTTTTATATCAGGTCCTCATCTAAAATAATTGTAAATGGACCATCATTAACAAGAGATACCTTCATATCAGCGCCAAATTCACCGGCTTCTACATTGCCAATCCTATCCTGGATCTGATCTAAGAAATATTCATAAAGCTCCTCCGCCTTCCTAGCAGATCCAGCATTTATAAAATCAGGCCTATTACCCCTTCTGCAATCAGCATATAGGGTAAACTGTGATACAAGCAGAACCTCCCCCTCTACATCCTTAAGAGAGAGGTTGGTTTTACCCGTTTCATCGGCAAATATTCTAAGCTTAAGTATTTTATCAATATAACGGTCAGCAATTTTCTTATCATCGTCCTTACCTACCCCGAGAAAAATTAATAGACCATTTCCAATCTCTCCTATGTTTTTTCCATCCACCTCTACCCTTGCTTCCAATACCCGTTGTATAACAATTCTCATAATCTTATCCTTTCATATTTGATCTTAATATTATTCCTTATACTAATCAGCTACAGGCCTAATAACCTGCCATATATCAACAAGCCTTTCTAATGAAAATGAGGCGTTAGCAGGACTTGTAGAAGGGAGAAGTATTATATCTCTTCCGGTTTGTTTATAGATATATCTTCTATAAAGACGGGCTGCTGTACCCCCATTGGCGTATATCCTTTGGATATCCGCCTGCTCTAAAATAGGTGTAATATCATTAGGTACCACATTCCTTATACTGCTATCTGCAGATCCGTCTACTTGGCAGCTATGCACCACATCCCAAAGAGCAATCTGATTTCTTATAAGAAGCTGCTTTTTCTCATCTCTTGTTTCTGGCAACTTTTCATTAAAAACCGCACTTATTACCTTCCAGAATCGATTCTGTGGATGATGATAAAAGAACTCACCTTCTCTGGACTTAACAGAGGGAAAGGTTCCAAGAATCAGTATTTTTGATTCTTTATTAAACACTGGAGATACCGGATGCACGAAACTTTTACTCATGAGCCCTCCATTCATAATTGTGTTTGAACACTCTTTACTAGTCTTTTTAGACTTGCACAAGAAACAAGGGTTTTTGTGAGTTTCTCAATTACCTATCTAATATATCATGTAAGAAGGATTCACCTGCCACCTGCTGCTTAACATCAAAATATTCAAGTAGAGTAGCAGCTATATCAGCAAAACTTTCCCTTGTCCCAAGATTATTACCCCTCTTTATCTGCTTACCGTATGCCACCATGGGAACATACTCTCTTGAATGATCTGTGGATGGAGTGGATGGATCACAACCGTGATCTGCTGTCACAATCAGAATATCCTCTTCTCTTAGTGCATTTGTTATTCTTGGGAGCTGGCTATCAAAATAGCTTAATGCCTTTGCATAACCGTCGACATCATTTCGATGGCCATAAAGCATATCAAAATCCACTAAGTTCACAAAGCATAGCCCTGTAAAATCTCTATTCATTCTCTCTATAAGCTTTTCAATACCCTCTTCATTGTTCTTAGTTCTCACTGTATCTGTAACACCTTTACCATCAAATATATCATAGATTTTCCCTACACCAATGACATCTAAGCCCGCATCCGCCAATTGGTCCAGCATGGTTAGAGGAGGTGCAAGGGAATAATCATGACGATTAGTGGTTCTGGTATAGTCAGGGTAGGAGCCTATGAAGGGTCTTGCTATTACACGGCCCACGCCATGTTCATCACGGAGAATCTCCCTTGCTATTTCACAGTACCTGTAAAGCTCCTTTACAGGTACAATATCCTCGTGAGCTGCAATCTGAAATACACTGTCTGCAGAGGTATATACGATAAGCGCCCCTGTCTCTATATGCTCCCTGCCATATTTAAGTATAACATCTGTTCCTGAATAGGGAAGATTACATACGGTCTTCCTTCCGGTTTCTTTCTCAAATTCATCTATGACCTCCTTAGGAAAGCCATCAGGATATGTCGGAAACGGCTCTTTAGATATAATACCTGCTAATTCCCAGTGGCCTGTAGTAGTATCCTTTCCCTTTGATTTTTCAGCAAGCCTTGCAATACTTCCTTCAAACATAGCTTCCGCTTCTATCCTTGGGAATTTTTCTGCGACTCCTACAATATTAAATAGCCCAAGCCTTTCCATGTTAGGCATATTAAAATACTTGCTTTTTGAAACCGCATATAGAGTATGGCTACCCTTATCATTATAATCCTTAGCATCGGGAAGCTCACCGATACCCACACTGTCTAAGACAACTAAAAATACTCTCTTCATGTTCTACCTCCTACTCGTATAAGGTTTTGGGGAATTTATCAATAGTAGTATATGGCCTGTACATATATATAATCATTTTATATCTATACTTTATTATAAGTTTTTTCTAATAACCTGTCCATTATCATTTGCTTGTCTTTAATATATGTTCCAAGCATGTAATATTTTCATATAAAACAGAAGTTACAAAACAGTTTACAAAACAACTTCTTAAGATTTGCTAAATGTAATTTTAAGTATATTGTGAAATGAATAAATATGTGCTATACTCACGTATAAGCAGATTAGTCCATGAAAATTATCATGGTTTATATGACACGCTTTATGTGTCATAATAAAGCATGATGATTTTTATGGATAAGTGCAACGTGGGCTATGAAGCGAAGCTTCAGAGCTCCTAATCTGCTTAAACATGAAAATTATCATGGTTTATATGACACGCTTTATGTGTCATAATAAAGCATGATGATTTTTATGGATAAGTGCAACGTGGGCTATGAAGCGAAGCTTCAGAGCTCCTAATCTACTTAAACATGAAAATTTGAAATGAGGTAGAACATGAAATTCAAGGATAGATTAGTACATGTATATAATAAGTATAAACACGGTTTAATCCTTGTGTACTTTTTTATCTATATGGTTTGGTTTACTTATTTGGAGCGTACTGTGACTACAGTGTTTACACCAGTACACTCAAGGCTAGATAAATATATCCCCTTTATGGAGATTTTTATTATTCCATACTTCCTATGGTTTATATTTATATTCATTACAGTAGCATACTTTTTCCTGACATCTAAGAAGGAGTTTTACAAATGCTGCGCCTTTCTTTTTATTGGAATGACAATATGCCTGATAATTTATTCTATCTGGCCCAATGGCCACTATTTACGAGTGAATCTCGACACCCTTGGCAGAAGCAACATCTTTACCAGAATATTAGGAATGTTATATAGCTTCGATACTGCAACCAATGTATTCCCAAGCATCCATGTATATAACTCCATCGGTGCAATGATTGCAATACGTAAAAGCGAGAGATTAAGAAATATAAAGTGGATACAGATATCCACCTTTATATTGACAGTCTCAATCTGTATGTCGACAGTATTATTAAAACAGCATTCCATTCTGGATGTATTTGGCGGAATTATACTTAGCATAATTATGTATGCATTCATATATATACCGGATCGTAGCAGAGTCGTAAAGAAAGCAGACCAGGAGCTCTCAAAGATATAGCTATATCGTTGTAAGGTATAAGCAGATAAACCATATAAGAGGTACATAGGTGTGTATATTATGCACCTTGTACCTCTATAGTTTACAACCACCTTAATTAACTTCTAGTTAAATCCATAGATCTTTCTTGCTATACCATATCCCACTTCCACTATCCTTCTACCAAATTTACCTGGAAGGTTCATGGAACGGCCTAGGATATGAGATCGGACCCTCTTATAAATCCACCTATTATAGCCCTTAAGGTAATTCCAAAGCTCTTCTTTTTTAGCAATACTTTCATCACTGCCCTCCTTAATCAAAAAGACCGAGCAGATAAGCATCATCATTGATAGGTATTTTATCATATAATTTCTTAGCTTCTTACACTTTACCTGTGAAAGGTTATGTGATTCTATCATTATCCTAGTGACTCCAATCTGTTGGTCTATTCTGCTAATCATTACTTTTTCATTAACAGATTGGTCTTCCCTTCCTATAAAATACCTGTAAAGATTCTCATCCATATAATAGAGCGTCTTTACATATGGAAGAGGCTGATATACAAATATGTTATCCACATAGAATGTATGCTTGGGCAGTTTCATTCCACAATCCCTCAGGAGCTTAGTACGATATATAGTAGAGTGCATAAGGATGTTCTGACTTTGCCTAAAGTGCATTATTTCATCCCAGGTAAATATTTTATTCTTCGGTAGTGCCCAATTATAATTAATAACCTTCTTTCGCTTTGCTCCCACCTTCTCATAGACATAATTAGCAAGGAACAAATCTGGACTGTTGCCATCTGCAATCAATTCCTTAAGTTTATTAATCACTTCCTCTAGAGCCTTTTCATTTACCCAATCATCACTGTCAACCACCTTAAAATATAGACCTGTAGCATTGGCTAAACCTGTATTCACAGCCTCACCATGGCCACCATTTTCCTGACTTATTACACGGACTATATCCGGATACTTTTCTTGATAATCTAAGCCGATTTTCTCCGTATCATCCTTGGAACCATCATCTACAATAATTATCTCCATATTATCACCGCCTGATAAAAGAGTCTCTATAGCACGACTCATATAGGCAGCTGAATTATAGCATGGCACTGCTACTGATAACAGTTTCATAAGACCTCTCATTCCGCCGTATAAACGGCTTTAAATATTATAAATTTGTATTATTAAATTAACTTTTCAGGATTCAAGCATTCCAATTCCTTTACTACAAATCTTCCGTCCTTACGTATTAATACATCATCAAAGTAAATCTCTCCACCGCCATATTCAGGTGTCTGTATACATACCAGGTCCCAATGGATTGCAGAGCTATTTCCATTTGGAGCTTCATCCTCATAGCAGTTGCCCGGAGTGAAGTGGAAGGAGCCCATAATTTTCTCATCAAATAGTGTATCCTTCATAGGCTTTAAAATATAAGGATTTACTCCTATAGCGAATTCACCTATATAGCGTGCACCCTCATCTGTATTTAATACATCATTTATTCTAGCTGTGTCATTTGAAGTTGCCTCTACTATTCTACCATTTTCAAAACGGAAGGATATATTCTCAAATGTGAATCCTTGGAATACTGCAGGGGTATTATAGGTAAGGGTTCCATTAACACTATCCCTTACAGGTGCTGTATATACCTCGCCGTCCGGAATATTTCTTAAGCCTGAGCAAGGAATCGCAGGAATGTTTTTGATAGAGAAGCTTAAATCTGTGCCAGGTCCCACTATGCGAACTTTATCTGTACGATTCATATAATCTACTAAGCTTTTCATAGCATCATTCATTTTGCCATAATCGAGATTACATACCTTAAAGTAAAAATCCTCAAATGCCTCCTGGCTCATATTTGCCAGCTGGGACATGGATGAATTGGGATAACGAAGAACAACCCATCTGGTTTTCTTGACACGAATATCATGATGTACTGGGGTCTGGTAATAGGTTTCGTAAAGCTTCATTTTATCTGGTGGTACATCAGAATTTTCAGAAATATTATCTGACCCTCGTACTGCCACATAACAATCCATCTGCTCCATTTCAGAAGCATCTATCTTAGCCATTAATGACATCTGCTCCTCGGAGCAATTTAGTAGTACTTCTCTTAATAATCTTGGATTAGTATAATGAACGTATGGTATACCCTTCGCTTTATATACCTCTTTAACAAGCTGCCTTGCTAAATCCTCTGTTGCATCTCCAATATAATGCACATAAACCTTATCACCTTCTTTTACAGCCATAGAATAATTTACAAGGTTTTTCGCTAGTGTTTTAATTCTTTCATCCATATATGTCGTCTCCTTTTTTATAATGTTTATTGAGATAGATAGGAAATAAATACATTTCCTGCCTTTTCAAACAACTGTGTACTGTCCTGAATGCCCATCCTAATAGTTTTTCCCTGCTTTGGATCTATCATTAATATATTATAAGCATCATAACCATATATTAATACAGCATCTGTATTTCCTGTCATAGCAATTACCGGTCTTCCCTTAGATACATTATACAACACCTGGTCTAGTGTTGCACCTGTTAGGCGAATGGGCTGGGCATTTACATAACTGATAAGTGCTTCATAAGCAGATATATTCTCTAAGTTAAAGTCTATATTATTATTATTTTGACCTAGGTATTGATCTAACAACCTTATGCAGCTATCTATTGTGTTTTGCGTGGTTGATAACTCCATATCTTCAAACCAGGATATAATGCTTCTATTTGCCTTTATACCCCGTTCCCAAACAAGGCTATTTGTGTTACTTACTACAACCCCCACACCAGTATCCGCTACAGCGATAGCATCTGCCGCTTCATAATAAGACCCCTCAAGCCCACCTAAGATATAAGTATAATACATATTATTGCTAAGCTTAAGTGTACTTTCCTCTATGAAATCATGTTTATTCTTAGACAATCGTAATGTTGGGTCCTCAGAGATAACTGTATTTACTGTTTCAAGTTTGTTAGGCAGCCCCTCCATTACAAATCCTGATGGAAGCTCTAAATAGTACTCTGTTAAGGCATCCTCAGTAACCCTTGATGCTATATTAAGATATGGTGCTTTTTCAACCCTATGGTTCATAATATAATCATTGGATGAAGCAGTAAATATCCTTCTACCCTCGATTGTCTGCTCTGTTGCCCTGAACAATTCTATAGTATTATCCTTTACCTTTATCCCGGTAATATAATAACCATCCCTATAGTAGGGTTTAATGACATCCATTCCGGTAGTAGCTATCTCTATCCTGCCCATAGGAGATATTATAGTTCCATCAATCAATATGGAAATATCGTCTTCAGAAGCATACCCATATATTAGATTCGAATCTATTTTATCCAACAGTAGTATTTTGTATCCTTTATCAGCACTAATCATCTGTATTTCACCGGTTTCGATATCCATAATCCTTATCTTATTCGCATCCCAAGGATTTGAGCTTTCCTGCCATGCTACATATCCTTCATCATAAAAAACAACTATATCTTCCTTCCGGGTATTATCGGCCAGTTCAGTTATCTGCCTTGTTATTAAATCATAAGAATATATGCTATTGTAAATATGGAAATAAAACACATCTAAGTGACTAACATAGGCAAATTCCCCAAGGTTTTCCTTCAAGGTCTGATATGGCTCATCCAAAGGTATATATACTCTTTCCTCTATACGTCCCTCGGACTGTATATATTCATACATAACTAGGGCTACCCTGCCTTCATACTGTCCACGGTTCATATATCCATATACCATAAAATTCACATTACCCTCAGCATCCATGTTCAGTATTTTGATATCATGCTGATCATATATATCTCTTATATAGTCCGTATCCTCCTGCCGAAAAGAGAAAACCCGGACAATTTCATTTTCCTCAAGATTATAAAACCAAAGCTCTCCACTTCTAACAATAGCAAACTTCATCTTATCAGGGCTTGATAAATAAGATGTGTATGGGTCATTTGTAATCCCAAGCTTTAACTGATTCTTAGATATACTGGCTAGTTCTATGTCAAAAAAAGCTTCCATGCGTCTTTCATAATTTAATAGGAACATTCTGTCAGTTGAATATCTGATTCGATAATACTCCTTTACCTTGTATAATTCCGGTATGCCGGATACATTAGCTCTTACTACATATTCCAGTACAATAGAAGCCATGTCCGTGTAGTTTTCCACCACCGTAGGAATCACATCAGTTATAAACTCAGGCTTCAGATTTCCCCATGTTATCAAATCAAAGCTAGAATGAATATTGACATTGGCCAAGCTAGTGTTATCTTTTTTCCCATCAGGCTCTAGATATCTAGCATATTCCTCAGCCTTCACTTTATCCTTAATTGCCTGGTGAAATTCCATAACAAAATCCACTTTATCTACCAAATATGTTGCTTCATGCTTCTTGATACGATGGTAATAGTATAGCTTTTTACTTTCACTGGTTATTAAAGTAATCTTAACAGCATATTCTTTATCCTTGACAAGCGTGGTATCAAGATGAATCCTAGCTACCTTTTGATCACCCTCTTCATCAAACACACTGACAGAGCCTTTATCAATCAATTCATTTTGGGCAAACTCACGAAGCTCATAATTTAATTTCTTAATATCATATTTTTTCTGATCAATAATCAACTCATAAGACTGATTATAACCAATCGGTAACAAAGCCTCTCTGATAGAATTGGCATCTAGGTTGCTACTATAGCCATGAAGAAGATTAATGGTTTTCTCTTCAGTCCTTAGTGTAACTAAAGGCAATGTCGTCTTCTCCATGGTTGTAGTGTTATCTATATCAAATACCACTTCCTTTATATCTCTACCAAAATAGTATAGGGAAGCAATAAAAACGATTATTAAAATAATTATACGGTATACTTGCTTTAACAAGAAAATTTTCCTTCCTTTATTGTAATTTTATCATTATTTATAGACTAGATACTCTAGCTTATCGTGATTATATCATATTTATTTTCCATTTAATAGACTGTGAAAACCTTTTATGTTCTTAACATTATGAAGTTAACATTATGATTAATCAAATTTCACAAGCATGTTGGGTTTGCATATATTGATTATAAAAAGCTTAGGAGAACATAAAATGCAAAATCCAAGCCCTACATCCAAATCGGAATATGATAATATAGTAAACACTCAGATGAATAGGGAAGCCACTACACCAAACACAGGTACAATGCCTAGGAACACAACCTCTCCAAATACAGGTGCTATGCCTAGGAATATAACTCCCCCAAATACAGGTGCTATGCCTAGGAATATAACAACTCCAAATATAGGTACGATGCCTAGGAGTATAACCT
>CAZODB010000003.1:0-16490 GCA_964578425.1 uncultured Herbinix sp. | reverse complement strand
GCCTATGAACAGTGCGGCTCCTGGAACTATCCTACCAATGAATGAATTGTTTATACCAAATAGCACCCCATATAATACCCCTATGGGAGTTCCTCTTTACCCTCTTTATGGATATGACAATTGTGAGGATTCAGATCGGGATATGAATTATTTCAAGCAGCTCTATCCAAACTCAGCGAGGCAAATACAAAACGAAATAAATAACGAGTGCGATAAGCTTGAATATGATGGAAGTGTTATGTTTGATGAATACCCTGATAAAATAACGCTTGACAAAATTATCGACAGAATATATGAAAAGGTAAGAGATATGGATGAGGCTCCCCATGTTGAGGCAAAAAGCATTTACAATCCTCCTAGGAGAAGACAAAATCTATTGAGAGATTTCGTAAATATAATATTATTAAATGAATTGTTTAACAGAAGAAGACGCTATCGTAGTCGAAGACGCTGGTTTTAACCCCAGAATAATCAAATTGGCTCAAGAAAAACAGTGTGATTTATGTGACTCTCACCTTGTGTCATGATAAAACACACTGTTTTGCTTGAATAAGTGAATGATGTTCGACAAAACAAGTCGCAAGCTACCAGCTTTGATTAATAATCGGTGTTGCTAAATATATTTTAGTTTTTTCTAAGTCCTCATCATAAGTCATAGCTATCTGGATGTTAATTTTGCATCCTACAGTCTCTATATACTCATCAATTAACCCTGTATATGCATATACTGTATAGCTTTCTCCCTGTTGGTAGTCAAATGCAACTTCTCCCTGAAGATCCTTCACTAAGAGACTCGCCATCTCCTCCTTATCATTCTTGGACATTAATCCAGGGACAAAACCTTCGTACAACACATTGGTCTGCCTTTCAAATATACCCATCTCATCTAGGGACTTCTCTATAAGCCTTCTATATTTTTCAATGCTTTTAATTGATTCCTTAATATTTAACTTAGCTATAACATAATGTTTCATCCTTACACCCGAATCAACTTCTTGCTGCATGCTAACAATCATTAAGGATGTTTCTGCTCTCTTAGCTAGCTTATAATATAAATATTCTGTTCTCTCACCATCTCGATTTATTGTAATCTCTGAATCAATACTTAGTCCTATGGAATTTGCTATATGATACAAAATATCTTTTTTATCAGTTTCACTTAGAAAATCATTGTGATGCTGTGCCACAATCTCTACACTGCATTCCAAGTCCTCAGTATCTGTCTTAACGAAAGCCTCTGCAATCTCAAAATTCTCAAAAAAAGCCCTATTCATCACAATCTGAGTAAATACAGCAATCCAGAGGACTGCAGCTATATATAGTGTTATTTTTGTTCTTCTTAATGAAAATATACGCTGTAATAGTTCTATGAATCTACTTATGTTTTCCAGAATATCCACCTCCATTTAGGCAACATTTATATGCACCTAATAGTATTACCATAAAATAAGCCAAATATTCTTTTTTACTATACCTTCAAGTAAAATCATGTTATAATTATCCCCAATAAGTTAGTTCGTTTCTTATCAATGAGTATATAAGCAAAGGGAGGTTTCCATATGAGCCAGCTTTCTCTTTACAGAAAAAGGTTTATTCCCGATGATTTTGTACATTTGAAGGATGACATTATCCTATCTATGGATGATAACCTGATAATTACAAAATGGAGACCCCTCCGGCCTAAAAGGAACATGGCAAGTGGCGTCTCAGCATATTATATGAATCATGGGTTTAAGGTTAGTAAAATTTATAATAAAGACGATCAGCTTCTTTATTGGTATTGCGATATAATCCAAATCAGGCCAAGTACCATTCCAAATAGCTTAATATATGAGGATTTACTTATTGATGTAGTAATATATGAGGATGGTAGCGTAAGAGTCCTTGATTTAGATGAGCTGGCAGATGCATTAGAGCATCACCTAATCACGAATAAAGAGGCGGAGCAAGCTCTTAGGACCCTTGATTACCTGCTAAGGCTAATATACGGAGGCGGCTTTGAAGAGCTTAAAACACCGATAAATCACGCTGAAGCTACTTATTGCTCTTCAATCATCTGAATTCTTTTGGAATGTCTTTCCTGTCCTGAGAACCCAGTATTTAAAAACGTGTCTACTATTTTAACTGCCAATCCAGGACCTATTACTCTTGCACCCATCGCCAGTATATTAGCATCATTATGTTGCCTGGTTGCTTCTGCGCTAAAGCAGTCATGGCATAACGCAGCACGAATACCCTTCATCTTGTTTGCTGTAATCGATATTCCTATTCCTGTACCACATACTATGATACCAAAGTCACATTCCTTATTTTGGATTGCCCTTCCTACAGCCTTGGCATATATAGGGTAGTCACTGCTATCAAGCTTTCCACACCCAAAATCCTTATATTCAATCCCCTTTTTTTCTAAATAATTTATTATCTCCATCTTTAACTCATATCCTGTATGGTCATTTCCAATACCTATCATCATAATCTCTCCTTATTAAGTAAAGTACCATCTTTTACAATGGATCTTATGTTTTATATATTATTTTTTAACTACAACATATATTAATCTGGATTATTGTCTCCATTTATTCTATATACTGTCTTTTTCACTAGTCTGGAAAGCTCTACATAGCAGTCCTCATATTCTACTAATGTGCCTCCGTAGGGATCCACTACATCACCGACTTCTCCTACATATTCTTTAATTGAATACACATTCATTGCATTTGGATAGTTATCAATTATCTTATCTTTATGAGCATCTGTCATAGTAAGTATTAAGGTTTTTTCATTAATTTCAGATGCCTTTAAGCTTTTTGATATATGTTTACTAATCTCCAAATCATGCTTTTTTAATATAACATCGGCTTTTGGATTAATTGGTTCAGCAAATAAAACCACCAAGCCTCTAGATATTACCTTAATATCGCTTTCCTTATCAAGGCTCTTATAAATCACTTCTGCCATAGGACTTCTGCATGTATTACCCGTACATACAAAAATCAATTCACTATATCTCGACATCAACAATCCTCCCTCAAAAACTTAAACTCTATCTACATCTACGGAGGATTTGTCCTCCCTCAAAACTTAAACCCTATTTACATCTACAAAGGATTTGTCCTCCCTCAAAGATCCTTAGTCTATCTTTACCACTCTATAGCCTGCTGCCTTCAATAACCGATTCATAATAGCCTGTCCTAAGTCGCCTATAGCAAAGCTTTCCGAAAATATATATTCTGCATGAATATCATCAAATTGTCTTAACACAGAGTATAGGCCTGCTGCTATGGAATCCTCATCGTCTCTTCGGCCTATTGATATTATATTCCCATACCTATATAACCCCTTTGTCTCCTCAGTTGCTATTATGCCAACTTTTTTTCCTGCCAAAGTGCACTCCTTGGCTTCTTGATTTATTGCACCTATTACATTCTGCATGTTCCCATCAAAGATAGTTAGACACCCTTCCGGTGCATAATGGCGATATTTCATTCCCGGTGCCTTAGGTTTTATATCCTTATCCTTTGTCTTACTAAATTCAGCTCTGTCATATTCGACATTACCTATAACACTCTCTAGCATTGCTTTAGTAATACAACCCGGCCTTAGAATTGTAGGCTCATTAGATGACAAATCTATTATGGTGGATTCAAGACCAAGGGTCGATTTACCCCCATCTATTATCATATCTATCTTACCGACCATATCATCTATCACATGCTCTGCCGTAGTAGGACTTGGCTTCCCTGAGACATTGGCACTGGGTGCCGCTATAAATCCCCCTGAGCAGGATATTATACTCTTGGCAATTCTAGATGCTGGAAGGCGTATAGCTACAGTATTTAGCCCTCCAGTTATGCTAAAGGGTACAATCTCCCTCTTATTAAGTATAATAGTTAAGGGACCTGGCCAGAAAACCTCTCCAAGCTCATATGCCTTATCTGGAATATCTTTTGCTATTTGCCCCATATGCTTTGGATCAGCTATATGAACAATTAATGGATTATCCGACGGCCTTCCTTTGGCCTCATATATTTTCTCTGCAGCCTCTGGGTTTAGAGCATCTGCTCCCAAACCATATACAGTTTCTGTAGGAAAAGCAACTAGTCCTCCGCTTTTTATAATGTTTGCGGCAGTACATAGGTCATGATCCTTTAATACTCCATTGTCTGCCTGTATTATAATAGTGTTCATCCTATAGTGTGTACTCCTTTATCTATGAAAACCTATGATTTACTTCTATATAATAGCCATTTACCTGACTAATTAGTAAGTGCTTATAATAAGGTGGTATCATAATGTTACCGATTATGTGGATTATATCACGTTTGTTCGTATTTTTCCACAAGCCTTAGTTATTTATTGAGACCTGGCTTTATTTCATTGTTTAGATGCTTCATAATTCCCAGATGAATAGCCCATGCCAATTTCTCCTGATACTCTTCATTTATTAGAAGCTCTGCTTCTGTATAGTTGCTGAGATAACCACACTCGACTATTACTAAAGGGCAGGTGGTATGCTTTAGCATGTAATAGCTGGTATTTGATTTCGCTTTTCTATGGTTGCCATCCTTTATAGTCTCCTTTAGCTGCTCCTGTAGCGTCATGGCAAGATTCATCCCCTGCTCAGACAGGGCATGGTAAAAAACCTGTGCTCCCTTTACATTCTCCTGACTGAAGCTATTCTGGTGTATGCTAATCGAAAATACAGCATTACTTGAATTAATAATATTGATTCTATTATTAAGATCTGTTCTTTTTTTATTAGAATCCGATTCAGAATATAGTCCCTCATCCTCTGTTCTTGTCATTATTATATTAATATCATTTTGTTCCAATAAATCCTTTAACCTTAAAGCAATTGTAAGATTAATATCCTTCTCTAGCGCACCGTTAACACCTACTTTTCCAGGATCCCTGCCTCCGTGCCCAGGGTCAATCACGATGGTTATTTGTGTTTGGTTTTTTCCCATTCCACTTTCTTGAAACAAATTTCTCATGACCTTAATAGATTGTTCTGTGGCTAAAATTCTCGCCACAACTACCAATAATAAAAAAAGGATGCTAAAATAATTCCTCCGCTTCATATATATTACTTCCCATACAGGTTTTCCTATATCCTATGAATAAAAATAGCATCCTATTCTAAGCAACTTACCATGAAGAGTTCACTACATTGAGATGACTGCTATTAAGTTATATGCCCTTAACAGCAGTCAATCTTCTATCACATTAAATAATGTGTATTTATTCTCATAAAATAAGTAGGTTCTTAGTCTATACTTAGTACTTAGTTCAGATATCGGATGATAATATTCCAGATTTCTTCTTTTTCAAGTCCGAGCTTCCAAGCAGCAACTCCTGCCACATTAGCCTCATAAATAACCTTCATCTTTTCCTCAATGGATTTTGCATCCTCTAACCATATCTTATATAGAGCATCATCCTTCTCATATTCCCCATAATAGCTACCATAGGTATCATCCCACTGGGGTTCAATACCATTGTCGGTAAATATGTTGCGGGCTGGCGTCATAGAAAGACTTTCGCTTGTAACATCATTATCCCTTGTCTCTTTCCAAAGCCTTGAATAGAAAGGAACCGCTATTATGGTCTTTTCCCTTGGTACCTCTTCTAAGGTATTTCTTATTGCATCCTTAACAAACCCAATAGAAGCCACTGGTCCGGCCACATCTGAACCCGAATAGTACTCATCATAAGCCATTACTATTATATAGTCCACAATATTACCCTGCTCCTTCCTATCGTAATACATATTATAGGGAGCAGGCACATAATTGTCTACTGATAGTACAATACCATTATTCCTGCATTTTACCGAAAGCTCCCTTAAAAACTGAATGTAATCTCCACCTGCTTTAGAAGGAATTTTCTCAAAATCTATATTTATTCCATTTATTTTATATTGTATGGCTGCTTCAACTAAGCCATTGGATAGGGTTTCCCTTCTGGATGTATAAGATAAAAGCTCATACATATCCACTTCAGAGTTAAAATCATCCACTAAGGCCCAGACCTCCAGACCAAGCGCCTTGGCTTTATCCACATAATCTTGGCTAGCTAAAGAAGCCATTGTACCTGACAGGTCATTTATACTAAACCATGTCGGGGATACAACATTAACTCCCTTTGTTTGTGCTATTAATTCCTCCAGCTTCCCAGCAGCCTCCGAATTAAATATTTGGTGAAATACCAGATTGATTTTATCTGGCCTATTCTGCACTGTGTATACCGGTGCTGTAAAAGTACTCGAAATTTCCTTATAGTATGATGTCTTCACATTCTTTTCTTTAACATATCCAATAACTCCATTTTTTGTCACAACCTTAGCAAAACCTTTCCGCGGTGCTTCATCCTTAGTAACATACATTAGCTCCTCTCCAATCGGAAGCTGCATTAACACAGGACTCTTTATGTCTGCCTCTGCTCTTAGCTGAGTACCCTTAATTACCTCGGTATATAGATATTCACCCCACTTGTATTCAATCACCACACGATTAGGCTCTACGTAAAATCTATATACAAAGTCCGAATATATATCAACAAAGTCTAAGGCTATATATACTTTATCACCATAAAGCTTCAATATTGGATATTCAGACACCGCCTCAGTCTTAATCATACTTTTTGTAATAGAATATTTATTACCTACAGCATCGGCCTGAATAATCTCTGTAGGCGTAGTATAGGTTAATATGTTTTCATTTTGATCCCAATAAAATCTGTGATTAAATTCATTAACCACAGTATCATAATCAATATAGACCACCCCATCCGCCATAATTCCGGATTTATCATATATTTCATCATGAAGGATAATCATTACCTCGGTATCCTCTACCTGATAATAATCAGTCAGAAGCATTACCTCATTACTTGGCGTCGTTTTTTTTACTAGGGCAACCCCAATTCCTATGGCTAAGATTAAAATAGCGGTAGCTATACCTACAATTGCGATTTTTATTTTTTTATCCATGCTTCCTCCAAGACCTGCATCTGTGGATTGATAATGTTTATTATTTTTCGACTAATCTGCGCAGATTAGTGGCTCAAAAGCTGCGCTTTCTTAAAGGTTCAGCTTCGCTGAACCTATTCATGTTGCACCTATCCAAGCTAAACACTACATTTTATTGTGTCATAAAAAGAATGCCACATAAAATGTCATGTTTATCTTCGACTAATCTGCTTATCATGAACATTATAACATTAAATTAGACAACCGTCATTACTAAATTTCGACTAATACTGTGCTTCTTATGGAAAAAGACAAGGCCTTAAGAATTTAAGATACCCTAATATATCCTAAATATTCTTAAGGCGCTGTCTAAGCATCTCCTTATTATAAAATCATCTCATGATTACACATAGCAGTTACTAAACGCAACCAATAAAGTATAGAGGGCTTTTAGGTCCGGTTAAGCTATAGTAATCTTTGAGAATCTTTCATATAGCTACAGCCTCTCACTTAGTATTTCATATGCCTATAATGTATTATTTTACAGGGACTTGAAAGGTGCATGAAAAAAATATATCGGATAAGAAGTTTATTTGTGATATGCTATACTTATCCATAGACCCTGAAAATAATCTGTTAAATGCTTCACCCACTATATATTATATACTAGGAGTTTCCCATCATCCGAATAGGCTATAAAATAATCTATGAGCTTCTTTTGATAATAATGTGGGGTCTGGTTCATAAGGAACACTATAACAGCCTCTCATGATTTCACTAGATATTCTCTTTGTGACCCCGTATTTAGCATTTGGGATCATGTATATCCATTGATCATTACCTCTGATATTATCCATAGCCTTTTGAAACGAAACCATTCTACTTTGGTTCCATATGGCACTGTCTCCTATGATGATTTTATTACCGCACCGAATAAACTCATTCAAAGAATCCATATAATCCGTACCAAAATCAAGTATATAGCAACCATAATTATCACCTAAAATCTCAGGAATACGGTTGTTTGCCACCTGCCTATAATATGTGATTCTATCTAGACTAAATGAGCTGTTATTCTCAGAACTCCATTCATAAGCTTCCTTTAACCTAACAAAATCCATATGGTTGTTACACTCTAGATAAGCAGTCTTAATTCTTTTTTCTATACCAAAGTAAGAAGCTAAAAGCATACCCGTGTAAGTCACACCGACTCCACGATTAATACCAACTAGTCCTATTGTAATCTTTTCTCTGTGGCTTGCGCTATCAGACAGCTTTTTTAATAGCATCGGTTTTCTTTTCAGTCTATCACTTCCTCATTCTGTACAAAGAACTGCCAGCTCACGGAAAAATTCATGGCTGTTCTTATCCTTTGGTCTAGCAAAGGGATCTGGTTCATAGGGTATTCTTAGGCAGTTCCTAAACATCATGTTTTTTATTACCTGTCTATACTGTCTTCCATCTACAAAATTAAACAGGAAAATAACATCTTTATATTCTGATATTAATTCTAATGCCTCCTCGGAAAATCCCAACTCCCAATCCTTTGCTCCAAGTAAAAGAATCTTAATCCTTGATTTTATAAACTTATTTATGTTGCTATTATCCAGACACCCATAATCCTTAATAACCACATTATATCCCGATATATTCGACAACAGAGAGCTATTGGAGCAAATCATTGATATACCATTCATCTTAATTATGTCTTCATTACAATTAAGCCCCATATATCTACTGCTTACTTGCTTTAAGCACCTGCTTTTATTTTGTTCTACATATAGACAGGCAATATTCTGCCTACTAAAGTAGCTACAAAGTCGAAATGACATGTGAGTGGTTCCTATTCGTGCTTGCGCTCCTGCAATCCCTATCTCAATTGATGATCTCGGATGAATTAAGCCTTTCTTTTTTTTCATGATTGCTGATAATTGTTGCTCTAGTCCAGCTACAGAGGCATACCTTTGCGATGGATTATATCTGAGGCAGCGGCTTATAATTCTTCTAAGCTTTTTTGTACCACTATTAATCACATCTATATGCTCTGTTTTCTCACCCCTTGCACTTAAAGCCTTGCCCGTAGCCATAAAATACAATAACATTCCTATTCCATATACATCACATCTTTCGTCTAAACCGTTGTTATTATATAATTCAGGCGCAGCATAGCCTACCGTGCCATAAAACTCAGCCTTATTATCTGCTTCGTCGCGAAACATGGCACTACCAAAATCAATAAGCTTAATAGTCTTATTCGTTACAATAATATTGTCGGGCTTTAAATCTAGATATAATACTGGTCTTTTTACACTGTGGAGATATTTGATTAAATCGCAGAGTTGAAGAGCGAAATGAATTATGATATCATCGTTCAGATGGTTTCTTTCGGCGACATATTCTTTTAGGGTTACTCCCTCAAGATATTGTTCAACTATATAGGAACCATCTTCATCTTCTTCAATATCATAAACTATAGGAATACATGAATGCTTTAGATCTTTTAGAATTTGTGCTTCCTTAAGCTGTAGCTTGTATAATGGATGATGCTTAGAGATGTGTTTTATAGCTCGTAATGTGTTAAGTTTGATATGTTCTGCAAGATAAACCTCGGCCGTGCCACCCTGGCCAAGAAGCTTAATGATGCGGTATTTGTTAAACCATATTACTTGTGGCATACTCTCCTTTCCTATCAGCAAACTATGATGATGATCATCTGTCTTTATTATAAACATATTATGTAAATATGACAAGCTATTTTCCCTATCTGAAATTACAAACTTTTAGTTAATTTGTATACAAAATGACAGTACGAATCTTGAATTTGCTTGCAGATATGATATATCATTCATACAAATTTCATAACTTGCCGTATTGACTTTACTTCCTTTTTAACTTATACTCTTTTTACACCAATGGTTGATTTTAGTTGTAACTAAATAATCAGTTCCTGTTAATATAGAAAGGGGTGTACTCTATGAAGATAGAAAAGATAAGTGACAACCAGATTAGATGTACCTTGAGCAAGAATGATTTGATAGACAGAGAAATGAAAATAAGTGAGCTGGCATATGGTACAGAGAAAGCCAAAGCATTATTTCGCGATATGATTCAACAAGCCTTTTATGAGTTTGGTTTTGAAGTAGATGATATCCCATTAATGATTGAAGCAATTCCAGTATCTACAGAATGCTTAATTCTGGTTATAACGAAGGTAGAAGATCCCGACGAGCTGGATACTCGTTTTTCAAAGTTTTCCTCCTTCAATACCCATGATTTATCTGATAAATCCTACGATGATGATGATTCTTTTGATGATGAAGATGATATGATTAACACATTTGAGCATCTGGAAGAGTTTTCAGGGAATTTGGGAGACAATTCTAAGGATATTATTAATGACACAACTTCTGATACAAATCCTAAGAAAGAGGTTCATATTCCTGTTAATTTGACTAGGGTTTATTCGTTTCGTTCCCTTGGTGAGGTTACTGAATTGGCTAATATATTACTCGGAACTTTTCAGGGAAATAACACTCTCTATAAGGATCCCATTAATGGAGTATATTATCTAGTCATTAGTATTTCAAGACATACACCAGAAGAATTCAATAAAATCAGTAATTTAGTCTCTGAATATGGCAAGCACGAGCGTGCTACTTATGCTACTCCACTTTATTACGAGGAGCATTATGAGGTTATTGTTAAGGATCAAGCACTACAAATTCTGTCTGTCATGTAAAGGTTAATAAGCTTAACCTGAAAATCAAAAGGACGTGTCTCTAACTAGCAATTAAAGTTAGTAGAAGCGCGTCCTTTTTATTTGTATTATTCAGATGGATTTATTGACTTATTCACCCGTCTGAGCAGCAATTCTGTCCATGAAATCATCAGGATCTAACCCATGTACCATAGCAGCCTCTTCCAAGGTCTCAGCCTGTGCAGAAGGGCATCCCAGACAGTGCATGCCAATTTCAAGTAATACTGGAATAATATTCTGATCCATGGCAATTGCTTGTGCAATTGTCATGTCCTTAGTAATCGTAGCCATATAATAATTACCTCCTTAGCTCATGGTTATAATATAATAATAAACCTTATTCGGCTAGTAGCCTAGGCAACATTATATTCTACTTAGCTTACCACGTCAAGAATTTAATCTATATATATACCTTATGTTTTTTAAAGAACTTGGATTTATTTCTCTTCTTTCCTTCAAATGTAGCTGCAGCATGTAGCCTACTTCTCTGATAGTCTCGTAAGGTAGCATCAAATTTCCTGTAGCGTTCTTCCTCCTTTTCTTCCTGCAAACGCATTAGAAAATTCATCTCCTTAACGACAGCATCAGTTACATTGGAGCTTATTTCTCCTGACAATTCAGAATTATTATCTTTGAGTGCCGACTTAATAATCTGACTCATAATTGCTTTAAATTGGCTCATTTTATCTTGTGGTTTTGAGATATCATTCTTATCATCGTCTGTAATAAGGCTTGTCCCCTCTTCGAGCTCACTCTCACAGTTCTTGTCGTCCTTCCACATATCAATCACCTTTCCGTTAAGTTCATCTTTAAGCTTTAACATGGTTTGATTATCAAGATGCTCTAACTTATTAAGATTAGGTAAAAGCAATTTTATCGCTTTTAACTGAAATCCTTGTTCTTTTAATTGCTTAGTTACAGTCAGTAGTTCTATATCGAAGTCCTTATAATAACGATGTCCCATTTCATTCCTGCCAATTGGTAGGTTAAGCTCATCCTCCCAATACCTTAGAGTATGTGATTCTACTCCAACCCTTTTTGAAGCCTCCGAAATCATATACCTAACATCATCCATCGATTAACCTCCATAACATTTGCATCTAACATAATGTAAATATTTTCCACTTTTTACATTATAACATAGGAAACCTCAATTGCAATATGCTTTCTGTATATTCCCATTTAACTTATCGACATAAAAAGGAGACTCCGCGTCGAAGTCTCCCCTTTTCTACACAATTAACTATTATTTAGTACAATTCTACTGTCTGTTTTCTCTATTACCAAATTTCATGAATTGCGCCATCCAAGCAAGCTTTATTGTTCCCGTAGGACCATTACGCTGCTTTCC
Source organism: uncultured Herbinix sp. (assembly GCA_964578425.1). GTDB lineage: Bacteria > Bacillota > Clostridia > Lachnospirales > Lachnospiraceae > Mobilitalea. The sequence continues at coordinate 4,412 of CAZODB010000003.1, read as the reverse complement.
TATGATAACTTCAGTTACCCCAGGCTCCTGAGAATCAAGGTTGTAATAGTCATCACGATATATAAACATTACAACGTCTGCATCCTGCTCAATGGCTCCGGATTCTCGAAGATCCGATAACATAGGTCTTTTATCAGGACGCTGTTCAACTGCACGACTCAACTGGGATAAGGCAACAACAGGTACATTAATCTCTCTTGCAAGAGCCTTAAGCGAACGGGATATCTCTGATATTTCCTGCTGCCTTGATTCAGATCTTTTATTTCCTGTCATCAATTGAAGATAGTCAATTATAACAAGTCCCAGATTTCTCTCAAGCTTTAGCTTTCGGCATTTGGATCTTAATTCACTAACTGATATGGACGATGTATCATCAAAAACCAAACTAGAATTACCTATTATTCTGGCACTTTCCATTAAGCTTGCCCATTCGTCTGCTGACAGATTGCCTGTCCTTATGTTTTGAGAATCTACTTTGGAATTCATAGCTAGGAGACGCTTTGCTAGTTGATCCTGAGACATTTCCAAACTAAATACTGCTGTGGTTATATTTGAACGAAGTGCTACATATTCTGCTATATTCAAAGCAAATGCCGTCTTACCCATGGATGGTCTTGCGGCTATTAATATTAAATCTGAAGGTTGAAATCCTGCTGTTTTATAATCTAAATCATAAAAGCCTGTGGCTATGCCTGTTACGCTGCCTTTATTTTTTGATGCCGCTTCAATGCTATCTATAGAACGAAGAACAACATCTCTTATATCTGAAAATTCCTTCGAGCCTCGGTTCTGCGATATGTTAAAGACCTCTTTTTCTGTCTTTTCCAAAATAACATCAAGCTTTTCCTTATCAAGATAGCAGTTATTTGCAGTCTCCTCTGCAACCTTAATTAATCTTCTAAGTACAGCCTTATCTCTGACGATCTGGGCGTAATATTTCATGTTCGCTGATGTAGGTACAGAGGAAACTAAATCTCTGATAAATTCCAGACTACTAATCTGTGGAGGAACATCCTTCTCCTTCAGTCTGTTTTGTAGCGTGACCAGGTCCACGGGTTTTCCCTCATTAAATAATTCGAGCATTGTATCAAAAAGTATACCATGCTGCTGCTCGTAAAAATCATCACTATTAATTACTTCAGAAGCCACAAGAATAGCATCCTTATCCATTATCATAGAACCGATGACAGATTGCTCAGCCTCTAAGCTATGCGGAAGTATCTTTTTAATAAAAGCTTCATCCATTAGTAAACCCCCTTTTATTCCCTTTAAGCCTTAAACCGCTTCGACTACAACCTTAAGATTCACTGTAACCTTAGGATGAAGCTTTACAGCAACTGTATAGGAGCCCGCATTCTTAATTGGTTCTGAAAGCTGTATTTTTTTCCTATCTAGCTCTAAGCCTAGCTTTTCATTTAGCGTAGCTGCAATTTCTCTAGTGGAAATAGAACCAAATGTCCTCCCACCTTCTCCAGCCTTTATCTCTAGATTAACTGTAGTGGTCTCCAATTTCTTAGCCAACTCTCTGGCTTCTGCAAGTATTTCCTGTATCCTTCTATCCTCAGCATCCTTTTTTACCTTTAATTCATATAAATTCTGCTTTGTAGCCTCTACACCAAGCTTCTTTGGTAGGATGAAATTCCTTGCATATCCGTCACTAACCTTTACTATATCACCCTTCTTGCCTAGGGTTTTAACATCTTCCATCAATATCACTTCCATGTGGTTGACTCCTCTCTGTTTATATATTATTTAGATATCTCCTTCTTTTACCATCGTATCAAGTGTATCCTTCATTCTTATTATAGCTTCCTCCATCGTACAACCCTCTAATTGGCTGCCTGCCACACTAAGATGACCGCCTCCTCCTAATCTTTCCATAACAAGCTGTACATTGACCTCGTCTATTGATCTTGCACTTATATATATCTTATTGTTAAACTCCGATAGAACAAAGGACGCCTTTATATCTGCTACATTCAAAAGCTCGTTTGCTACTTGAGCTCCCATTATAGTAGGGCTATCTACATTGTCGCTTGCACAAACTGCTATAGCATAATAATCTAGATATATCTCCGTACTACTGATGGCATCAGCCTTGATCTTAAATTCATTAAAGTCACTTCTAAAAAATTTGCGAAGTCTGGTTACATCTGCTCCATTTCTTCTTAAATAAGCCGCCGCCTCAAAAGTTCTAACTCCAGTCTTTGTCAAGAAGTTGTTCGTGTCAATCATTATGCCTGCATATAGTGCATCAGCCTCCATGGGACGAAGCTTCAGATTACCGCCGGTGTATTGCAATATTTCCGCAATCATTTCACAGGTCGAGGATGCATAGGGCTCAATATATGATAAGGCCGCATAGTCGATTGCCTCGTTCGTCTGTCTATGGTGATCAAATATAATTACGGTCCTTGCGTAATCAAGTAGCTCCTCACATTCCAATAAACTGGGGCGGTTAACATCAACAATTACAAGTAAGGTGTTAGCATCAACAACCTCCTTGGCCTGCTCGTTCTGAAGAAAAAGATCCTCCTCATACTCAGGATTTTCTATAAATCGGCTTATCATCGGCCTTAGAGAAGTAGTAATCTCATTTACTACTATATGGACCTTCTTATTAAACGTCTTCCCTATTCTATATACACCGATAGCCGCTCCGAAGGAATCCACATCTCCTAGAGCATGCCCCATCACTACAATCTTGTCTTTACCCTCTACAAATTCCCGAAAGGCATGGGCCTTTACTCTTGCTTTTACCCTTGTGTTTTTCTCTACTTGAATACTCTTTCCTCCGTAGTAGGAAATCTTATCCCTGTCCTTTATAACTGCTTGGTCTCCACCTCTTCCCAAGGCAAGATCTATGGCAGCACGGGCATATTCATAGCCGGTTATATAGCTATCAGCATTTACACCAAGTCCGATACTTATGGTTACAGCCATTTCATTTCCTATATTTACATTTCTTACCTCTTCCAGTAGAGAGAATTTGGTGCTTTGTAGAACCGAAAAGTATCTATATTGGAATACAAAGATAAATTTATCCTTTTCCAGCTTCTTTATAACCGCATCGATACCCTGCATGTACTTATTAATCTTTCTATCTACCAAAGCTGTAAGAAGAGAGCGCCTAACCTCATCTATGCTATCTAAGGCTTCTTCATAATTATCTATATACAATAAACCTACTATAAGCTTCTGTTCCTTGTTTTCCTTCTGCAAAGTAATTATTTCTGTTTCATCAAACAAAAACATAGCAATCAAGGCGTTTTTTGTCTCCCAGACCTTTTCTGATTCATAAAGACTCCAATTAGCATCCTCATCTAAATTCGGTGATATAATTTTGCGAAGCACTGCCTTATAGTTTCGATTGTTTAGTACTATATGAATAACCTCATCAGCTTCTGCTTTTGGAAGAGTATCCTCTGTAATATTGGCTATTAGACTAGAAATAGAGCGTCCTACCACTTTTTTACCTTGAAATAAATCGACAAATTCATTATTACCCCACTCTAGTCTAGCATCAACATCAAGTAGTGCATAGGGTATCGCCATTTCCTTTAATAAGCGCTTTTGTACCTGTGCAAAATCCATGGCGTATCTAACAAGCTCTGTTGTTATTTGATTCCGCCTAAAATAAAAAACAGTCATAACTAATAAAAAATAAAACACAATAAAACCCGTCATTACATACCCTGCCTGTTTGTTAATAACATATATGACAAGGTTCATTAATAGTAAGAGAATGGTCAGATATACTGGCCATAAAAGATATACCTTTAATGAATTGTTCAGTCTTAACTTTTTACCCATTGCATATACTCCTTAAGATTGCGGGTTAGTAGCTCGACACTACTTACGGCGCCTTAGCTTGGACCAACTCGTCTATCATGAACATTCTAGCACAGTTTCCTAACTATTTAAAGTTCTTATTTTTTTCAGTTCCACTGTCGTTACTTATTACTAATACAAATAAATATAAAAGCCGCTACATAATCTCCAGTGAATCTTTCACTTTTGTCATGTAACGGCTATTTTCAATTTCCGCTGTATTATATACCTTATGCAAATCGCGTAAAACCATGTTAAACGAATTTCCTAACCTCTGAAAACCTATTAAAACAGGTGTTAATCCACAGTATAAGGCATTAGAGTGATATGTCTCGAACGCTTAACAGCAACAGTTAATGCTCTCTGATGCTTTGCGCAGTTTCCGGTAATTCTTCTGGGAAGAATCTTTCCTCTTTCTGAAACATATCTCTTTAATTTATTAACATCCTTATAATCAATGCCTTTAAAGTTCTTATCAGCACAGAATACACAAACTTTCTTTCTTCTACGACCGAAGCTTCTTCTTCTACCTTGAGAATCTCCTCTGTCATTCCGATTGAATGCCATATCATAACCTCCTT
>CAZODB010000002.1:27688-30918 GCA_964578425.1 uncultured Herbinix sp. | reverse complement strand
GTATTTCAAAACCCCGGTTCGCTCTGATTTGCTTCATTCTAATGTATGTTAAAATGTGATTAATAGTGTGGCTATCTTTTGAATGTGTATTTATATAAATTTATCATTATATATGAATCAATAATACCTCTTAGTGTTGTAAGTGTCAATATATTCCACTAAAAATATCAATTCTTCCACAAGAAGAAAAGGGTGCCTATCTTTTGTCTTTTAAGACAGTTGAAAGGCCCCTTATCACTTACTTATATATAACTTAGCTCATATAATCATTACTAAGGATAACATCACTTTTTACCGCTCTATTTATATCCTCTTTTGTTATTATTGAGTAGACCTTTGTGTTATACATCTCCTCAATTCTTTGTGATCCTGTCTTTATGTCATCCTTGCTCTTTGACATGAAATCAGCTATTACAATAACCGCTGCTATTTCTATATCAGCTAGTTTTTTAAGTTTTTCTATCCGTTCATTTAGACTATGCCCCGAGAAAATTAGATCATCAACAATTACAACTCTTTCTCCGTCCTCTAATGTATGCCCGCATATGATTCGCTGTCTACTGTCTGGAACAAGTCTATCATAGCAATAATTGATTGTTATACCGTATTTATCGAATAATGCCATACTGGCGGCAGATGAGAATGCAATTCCATGGTAAGCCAAACCTACCATTGTATCAAACTCTATATTATTTTCTCGTATGAAATCTGCAAAGAAGCCTCCTATCTTAGATATTTGAGAGTTTGTCTCGAACCTTTCAGTATTAATGCTAATATCTACATCACTATGGCTAGTGTTATTACTAGGGTTCTGCTCCATACCTATTTTTAGCATCCCATTGTTCATCATAAACTGTATAAAGCGCTCTTTGCTAGTCATAGAATTAAGCTTAAAGCCGAATAGCTCATCTATAGTTACACCAAAATAGTTCGCTATTACAGGAATTATTGAAATGTCTGGTTGTGCCAGTCCATTTTCCCATTTACTTATGGCTTGAAATGAAATGTGTAGTACCTCGGATAATTCCTCCTGAGTAATACCCTTAAGCTTTCTTAGTAATTTAATTTTATCTCCAATAGATGTCATTTGAAAACCTCCTATACTATTATTGTAAAAGCGCTATTTACAGCTTTATTATAGCATTATATAAGAGCCAGCCAATAACATTTCAGTTTAGTTTTCTTCAACTACTGGTTGATGATATTTACTTTTTATATCTCTTTTCTATATTACTCATCCAATAACCTAATCCCACACCAGCCACTAAGAATAAAATAATTACTATAGCCCCTAAGCTCATATAATTATAATCACGGGGCACTATCATAAGAGTAGAAGCAAAGACTACTCCCATTATAATGTGGAAAAACCCTGCATAAGCTTTATTAATAATATAATCAGCAAGCTTTGATAATAGCAACACTGTAAGTATTGCTCCTATCACTATAGGTATTATAATCATCATATTTAAACTCTTAATTCCATCTGACATGTCCTTATACATTCCTAGGTATACAAGAAAGTTGGAAGGGCTAAGGCCTGGTATAATAACGCCAAGACCAATCAACGAGCCTGCCAGTGTCCATGTGGCAGTATTCTGTGGAATGTCGCCACCAAAAAGCTGTTCACCGTAATGCAAAAAGGCTAAGCTTATAATAAATCCAACTACAAGAATTACAGAGTGCTTGCTCTGTCTGCCTTTCTTACCAGCCTCTTGCCAAAGAGCCGGAACCGTTCCGATAATGCATCCTACGAAGAACCAGAGTATCTGAGTTTCATATGATCCTAAGAAAAAGCTGACTACAAATGAAAATAAGAATACCCCTGTAACTCCCCCAAGACCAAGCGGAAACAGATATATTACATTCTCCTTAAAATCACGGGTAATATGTGCTAGGAAGGATATAATCCTCTCATATACTCCAAAGACCGCCGCTAAGGCTCCACCACTTACACCCGGTAGAATAAAGCCCGAACCTATAAATATACCTTTTACAAATCTCAAAATCCAATCAACCATAATGTTTATCTCCTCTTTGCTTCTGTCATCCCTTATCAGCTATTATATATGGTTGCGAACTCTTCTTCAATAGTCTTTTATAGGCGTGAATACGATAGCTCTTCTTTAGTCTTATAACCTCTTGTTACTAAATATGGCGATGGTATATTACCTTGTGAACCTCTCATGACTGAAGTCGCGAGTATGCGTGGCAACCATTTCATAACAAGTCATGAGAAAGGTTTCCCTTTCTTTCTTGTCCTTTTCTTGCATAAAAAACTAAAGCAAGATACAATAATATAATAAAGCTAATACAAAGGAGATGTGTCTATGGATTTTCTATTAAATTTAAGCGGTCCCGCTCTATATATTATAGTTTTTGTTGCAAAAACCATTGAAGTTTCTATATCTACAATCCGTTTAGTCTATGTCAACAAAGGAGAACGAGTAAAAGGAGCCCTTCTTGGGTTTTTTGAGGTAATGATTTGGATATTAGTAGTTAGCTCTGTTCTTCATAATATTACTGATGATCCTTTCAAAATATTTGCATATGCTGCTGGTTTCGCCTTAGGTAATTACCTCGGAGTATCTATAGAGTCAAAAATCGCTGTAGGTCTTGCATCTATTCAAGTCGTGGTAAATGAAGAAGATGGTGATAATCTCGCTATCATACTTCGAGACAATCAATTCGGCGTTACTATTATAGACGGAAAGGGTAAAGACGATAGCAAAAAAGACCTCTTATTTATCCAGCTAAAAAGAAGGAGAATACCTGTGGCCATTAAGCTTATAAAAGAAATCGATCCTAGTGCCTATATAAGTATCAATGATGTTAAATCAATCGTTGGCGGATTTATTAAGAAATAGCTAGCACTAATATTTATATTGGTAGCTACCGTGGGTAATGTTCGTTGCAATAGCCATAGCTAAGACTGCCAATTTCTTTATTACATACTTTACAGGTAAAGAGATGTGTGGAACAACGGCTATAAGATCCAACCGTAGGGTTACTGCAGTTATTTGCTCCACACGTCATATAGTTAGTGCCACCACCTCTCTCGCCTCCCAATATGAATAATAAAGTAACAGCAATACTAATAATGCCAACCACACATAAAACAATGATGGTTTTGTTTGGTGTTTTCTTCCTTGGTAAATTGACGTGATTGGTGTATGGGTTATTATTGGACAAAGATGCACCACACGCTTGACAAAAAGCAGCACCATCAT
>CAZODB010000002.1:23062-27588 GCA_964578425.1 uncultured Herbinix sp. | reverse complement strand
GGGTTATTATTGGACAAAGATGCACCACACGCTTGACAAAAAGCAGCACCATCATTTGTCTTGTTTCCACATTGTTCACAGAACATAATAAAATCCTCCTTAATTGTGCTTTATAGTAAGGTTGCTGTTTGTATTTCTAAATCTTATTGCTTTTCCAACTTCACAATTACCTCACAATGTACACTATGCCCGAACATATCCACAGGCTTCACCCTCTTTATCTCATACTTACTCTCGCATAGATATTTCAGATCCCTTGCCAAGGTTGCCGGGTCACAGGATACATAGACAATTTTCTCAGGTGCAATGGATAGGATTGTATCAAGCAAGCTTTGATCACAGCCCTTTCTTGGTGGGTCCACAACAATTACGTCAGCACTGATATTTTCTTCTTTGTATTTTTCTAGAAGAATATCTTCAGCTGCTCCCACATAGAATTCTACATTTTCAATCCCATTTAGCTTAGCATTCGTCCTCGCATCCTCTATAGCCTGGGGTATAATCTCGACACCATATACCTGCTTGGCCTTCTGTGCTAAGAATAATGATATTGTACCGATTCCACAGTATAGGTCCCAGACGATTTCATTCCCATGAAGGTCAGCATATTCCAAGGCTACCTCATATAGCTTTTCGGTCTGAATCGGATTGACCTGGAAGAATGAGAGAGGCGATATTCTGTATTTGACCGAACCGATATAATCTGTGATATAAGAATCTCCCCAGAGCTCGACAATTTTGTCTCCTAGGATAACGTTCGTCTCTGATGTATTGATATTTAGGCATATACTTTTCATTCCCTGAATCTGTAATAGTCCTTCTACAAGCTCCTTTTTATGAGGTATGTCTTTACCATTAATCACAAGACAGACCATAACGTCTCCTGTTCTATAGCCCACTCTTATAAGTATGTGTCGAAGCAGTCCTGTGTGTTTTTCCTCATTATAGGGCTCAATATTATAAAGCTTTATGAAAGAGCGTAAGTACTCTATAATAGGTGTATTTACCTCTACCCCTATATAGCAATGCTCCGTATCAATTATCGAATGTGTTCTTCCTGCATAAAACCCAATAATCACTTTACCCTCTTTATTTCGTCCCACAGGATACTGACTCTTGTTGCGGTAATAATAGGGCTCTTCCATACCAATGATAGGCTCCATAGGTATATCCTTAAAGCCTCCTATCCTAGTAAGGCAGCCTCTTACCTTGTCCTCCTTATACTCAAGCTGCTTAGCATAATCCATATGCATAATCTGGCAGCCACCACATTTATCTGCGATAGGACATCTGGGCTTAACACGATACCTAGAGGGCTGTATAAGCTCTATTAATCTAGCGTAACCATAGGATTTACCAGCCTTCATCACCTTGACTAAAGCTTTATCACCTATGGTCGTATTATTTACAAAGAGAGTATATCCATCATGTTTGCCTATGCCCTCTCCATTGGTCCCGACATCTTCTATTGTTATTACAAGCTGATCATTCTTCTTAATCATGTCTTCTACTGCTTTCTATGGTATATTCTACTATGCATATTATTGGTAAGAATTAAGAGTCTATTCCCTTTGTACTCCTCATTATGTTGGACTCGAACAACCTCTGATAGCCCATCCATTCCACCTTAGAATCATAGGAGCCTAATATTTCTGTCATAGTCTGAAGCTTGGCATCCGTATTATCTGCAAAATGAAGTGCTAAAGCTTCTATTGTTGCTGGTTTCTTGGGTGAACCGTATTCCAACTCTCCATGATGGGCTAATATACAGTGTATAAGCTCATTGGCAAGCTTTTCAGGAAAATTTACAATATCCCTGATTTTATCTAATATTTTATTTGATCCAATAAAAATATGCCCCAATAGCTGTCCCTCATCGGTGTAATCATTTCTTGGAAATGCGGATAGCTCATCCATTTTTCCAATATCATGAAGCAAAGCTGCTGTTACTAATAGATCCCTATTTATGATTGGATAATTATTCGCGTAATAGTCACACAGGTTAGCAACACTAAGGGTATGTTCAAGCAGCCCACCCATAAAACCATGATGTACGCTTTTAGCTGCAGAATGATCCTTGAATTTCTTTATGAGTTCTGCATCCTTAATGAAGAATTCTTCTAAAAGAGTTTTAAGATTCAGATCCTTAGTATTTGCGATATATAATTTTACCTTTTGGTACATCTCTTCGACGTCCTTGTCGGTCTTCGGAGAATAATCCCCTGGATAATACTCTCCTTCTCTGCCCTTGTATATTCTACTTATATTTAGCTGAAGAGCATCCTGAAAGCTTGTGACCCTCGCATCTATATGTACGAAGTCCATTGCTTCATACTGCTCTATCTCACTGTTAAAATCCCATATTTTGCCATCAATTGTTCCCGTCTTATCCTGCAAAATCAAAGATACATATTCCTTACCGCTCTTTCCTGTTAATACCTGCTTTGATTTACATAGATAAATATCATTCTTTATGAAATCGCCTTCTCTTAAATCCTGTATATATCTCATGTCTACCTAAACCTTTCTAATATAGCTTTCATTAATTTTTTATATTATATCATGAGTTCACTCTTCTTGCACTTATACCCTACCACAAAAGATATATAAAGTGAAACGTTTTTATTATAAATAAAAAGAGTTCTTGTAGAATTCCTCAGTGATATACAAGCTAATGCCCCATACAAACACACCTACTACGATTCATAAGTCCCAACTAAACTTAAATGTTCGTTTTTGACTTTATAAATCATAGTAGGCGTTCTTTAACCGTGCATATTGTAGACAAGTATATCTCTTTATATTTTACAAGAGCCCTTATTCCTTACTGCTTTTTAACTTCAAGTACAATATCGATATCCATTTCTTTATCTGATGAACCTGATGTACGTTTTATTTTAAATGTTACCTGTGCTCCCTGTTCATGGTCCGATATGGCACTGTAGAAATTATTTATATTAGATATGAGCCTGTCTCCTACATTCAGAATAATATCACCACTCATAAGTCCTGCTTTGAATGCAGGGGAATCCTTCTGAACCTCATATACATAGACGCCTCTAGTAACATCGTAATCTGCCATAGCTGTCTGAGGTAAATTCTCTGCTATTACCCCACAGTATATTCTTGGTGTTTGACTTATCATTTTGTCAATATAAGATTTTACCCTGCTAATGCCTATAACTGTGCTAAGCTCTATATTTAGGCCCTCTTTTAGAGTACGTGTAATAAGTCCTACGACTTCACCCTTATAATTTACTATTATTCCATCACTTTCCTTGTTAAACAATATATTGGTGTTATAAAAATCCAGCTCATAATCAGTTATACTTGCTAAACTTCCCTTGCTGGTGATAATTCCCATATCAATTGATTGTGGATAACCATTGGGGCTACCCATAGCGATTATGGGATTACCGACTGCAAGAGTATAGGATTCTCCTATGGGTGCTACAGCTATATTTTTTAGAACTCTTTTTGGTAAGTCTGATATATTAAATGAAATAACAGCCAGATTAAGCTCGCTCTCATAATCATGAAGCATGACATCCATAATTATTGTTTCATTTATTTCAATGTTTATACTACTTGCATCCTTAATCCTATCAAGGCTGACTAAGAGCATTAAATTAGTACCATTGTTTTCAACTACAAGACCTGTGGTATAGATCCTTTTTTCTATTGGATTACCAAACCAATCCTTGCCTTCAATTATGCTAGATACTGTAAGGATAGACTTACCGGTCTCATCGGTAAGCTTCTTGATATCATCATACATAGTAATATAATCATCAATATCAGCATCTATTGCTTCAATAATAACAGGATTAGGTTCTATAGGGTCGACATCCTGCCCATTGGAATTCTCTACTACTTGACCGTTAGTCTTATCATCAGGGGCAGGGGTAGGTAGGTGGTTGTCCTCTAAATCGTTATCAGGATTATCTAGAGGGTCTTTATCCTCATCCCCATTCCCTATATCTGCAGGTGTAGGAGTAGGTATAACGAAGGGATTTTGATCATCCTTGTGCAGCAGCTTATATAGCCTCGGCTCCGCCACACAAAAGGTAAACGCTGCAAGAAGACCAAATATAACCGCCATAACAATAGTCATAAAAAATGGCATCAGCCATTTTCTAAACTTCTTGCGTTTCTTTGGTAATACTTGAGCTTTTATAAATTCAAACTCCTTATTATCCTTATTAAATTCAGACATACTTGCTCTCCTTATATAAGCAATCTACACAATTCCATAGATAATATAGCGGATAATCAAAGAAAACCGGAACAATATACATATAAGGTGATACATAAGTCCTATTTTATCACCTACTTATGAACATTTTGTGAATAAACTGTAAACTCCACGATAAGCGGATTAGTCCATGGAAATTACTATGATTTATTGTGACACGATCTTTGGGTCACAATAAAGCATGGTGATTTTCATGGATAAGTGCAACGTGAGCGAAAGGACGAAGTCCTTGAGCTCCTAATCCGCTTTCAAGCTGGCTAGTCCATGGAAA
>CAZODB010000002.1:12838-22962 GCA_964578425.1 uncultured Herbinix sp. | reverse complement strand
AAACCTTAAATATTATTTTACTGTTTTATTTTACCACAAACTAAGGTAAAATAGAGTAAGAACATAAAATCTTGAAAGGCATGAAAATAATGAACGAGAAAGCACTCAGAACTCTTGAATATAATAAAATAATACAAAAACTTAGTGAGCTGGCAGGCTCATCCCGTGGTAAGGAGCTTTGTAATGGTTTACAACCTCATCATAAGCTATCTGACATAGTAGGTATCCAAAAGGAGACAACCGACGCCTTGTATCGTCTGCTTAGAAAAGGAAGCCTGTCCTTTTCGGGGATCCACGATATACGTCCCTCGCTTATGCGTCTTAAGGTAAGCTCAACCTTAGGTATAGTAGAGCTTCTTCGTATCAGCTCGGACCTAGATGCAACTCTTCGTATAAAGGCATACGGTGGTTATACAGGCAAGGAAGACGATGAGGAGCACGAGGATTCCTTAACTGAATACTTTGCAGGTTTAGAACCTCTTACACCACTTAATAATGAAATTAAACGTTGTATAATATCAGAGGAGGAGATAGCAGATGATGCCTCCGCCACATTAAAGACCATACGAAGATCAATTCGTGTAGCGAATGATAAGATTCAAAGTGAGCTGTCATCTATATTGAATTCCTCTAAAAATGTGCTTCAGGAAAATATAATTACTATGCGAAACAATAGGTACTGTCTACCTATTCGAGCAGAATATAAAAACCAATTCCAAGGAATGATTCACGATCAATCCTCCACAGGTTCAACTCTCTTTATCGAGCCAATGGCTATTGTACGTCTAAACAACGACTTGAGAGAGCTCGCCATTAAGGAAAAAGACGAAATAGAAAAAATCCTAGCAAACCTCTCTGAAATGGCAAGCGAGTATGTTGAGGAGCTTGAATATGATTATCTTACCATAACTGGACTTGATTTTATATTTGCTAGAGCATCTCTATCCAAAATAATGAAGGGATCAGAGCCTATATTTAATAATGATGGTATAATTAATCTAAAAAAAGCAAGACATCCTCTTATCGATGCCAAGCATGTGGTGCCGATTGATGTTAGAATCGGAAGTGATTTTAATATGCTGATTATAACAGGACCTAACACCGGAGGCAAGACTGTAACCTTAAAAACTGTAGGCTTACTAACACTGATGGGACAGGCAGGACTTCATATCCCAGCATATGATAATTCCGAGCTTGCTATGTTTGATGAGGTATATGCTGACATTGGCGATGAACAGAGTATTGAGCAGAGTTTGAGTACCTTCTCCTCTCACATGAATAATATAGTATCTATTCTACAGAAAGCTGATGAACATTCCCTTGTTTTATTTGATGAGCTGGGTGCTGGAACAGATCCCACTGAAGGAGCTGCCCTTGCAATGTCTATTCTTTCATATCTTCATGATAGAAGGATAAGGACTATGGCAACCACTCATTACAGTGAGCTAAAGATTTATGCCTTATCAACTGAGGGGGTACTTAACGCCTCCTGTGAATTTGATGTCGAATCTCTAAGGCCAACCTATAGACTATTAATAGGGATTCCTGGAAAAAGTAATGCATTTGCGATATCAAGCAAGCTAGGCCTTCCTAATTATATTATAGAGGAAGCAAAAAAACTTATTGGAAAACAAGACCGAACATTCGAAGATCTAATTAGCGACCTCGAGACAAGCAGAGTAACTATAGAGAAAGAACAGGACGAAATCCTACAATACAAAGAAGAGGTTGAGAAGCTTAAGCAAAGCCTTAATAGAAAGAATGAGAATTTAGAGTCAAGCAGAGAACGTATTATTAAGGAAGCGAAGGAGCAAGCCTCACAAATTATCGGTGAAGCCAAGGATGTGGCTGATGAAAGTATCCGAAAATACAACCGTTGGTTACAACAAGGTGGAAGCATAAAGGATATGGAGGAAGAAAGAACCAATCTTCGTGAGCGATTAAGCGAAAGTCCGGATCTTACTATAGGAAAACCTACTAAGCCAGGTAAAAAAGTCGCTCCTAAGAGTCTTGAGATAGGCGACTCGGTGTTTGTCACTAATCTGGGGCTAAGAGGAACTGTAAGCACTCTCCCCAATCCTAAGGGTGATCTATTGGTTCAGATGGGAGCTTTAAGCTCACAGGTAAATGTTAAGGATTTAGAAGCTATAGCCGACGAGGTGGTTAAATCCCGACCTAATAATAGTACTAGAGGTGGCAAAATTAAGATATCAAAATCTGCAACCATACGTCCCGAGATAAACCTGATTGGAAAGACAGTGGATGAAGCCTTACCTCTACTGGACAAATATCTTGACGATGCCTATTTAGCACACATACCTACTGTTACAGTCATCCATGGTAGAGGGACTGGCGCTCTAAGAAACGCAGTGCACAGCTTCCTTAAGAAATCAAAATATGTCAAGGATTTCAGAGTGGGTGGTTATAATGAGGGTAATACAGGCGCCACTATAGTAGAGTTCAAATAGAAGACTAAATGGAGGTAAAACCTCCTTTGTAGGCAGTGTAAAACATTAAGTTATTTAGGAGGTAAAACCTCCTTTGTAGGCAGTGTAAAGTATTAAGTTGTATAGGAGGTTTGGATGATATCTAAGCAGAAGATTTTAATTGTTGATGATGATGTAAATATAGCTGAGCTTATATCTCTGTATCTTACCAAGGAATGCTTTGATACTAAGATTGTACATGATGGAGAGGCGGCGATTAGTGAATTTGAAACTTATAAGCCTGATCTGCTATTACTGGACCTTATGCTCCCCGGCATAGATGGATATGAGGTATGTAGGGAGATTCGAAAGGCATCTAAGGTACCTATTATTATGCTGTCCGCTAAGGGTGAAATCTTTGATAAGGTTCTTGGCCTAGAGCTAGGGGCAGATGATTATGTAATCAAGCCTTTTGATTCCAAGGAATTGGTTGCAAGAGTACGTGCTGTACTAAGAAGATTTAACCCAACCATCGATGAGGATGAGGACGAAAAGCCTACGGGCGAGTACGTAAAATATCCTGACCTAATTATAAACATTAGTAACTACTCAGTCCAATATTATGGAAAGAATATTGAGATGCCTCCAAAAGAGCTAGAGTTGTTTTATTTTTTAGCTTCTAATCCCAATCAGGTATTTAACAGAGAACAGCTTCTCGATCATATCTGGGGCTATGAATATTATGGTGATACAAGAACAGTTGATGTTCATATAAAAAGACTAAGGGAAAAGATAAAGGACCACAATGCTTGGAGCCTTTCTACTGTATGGGGCATCGGCTATAAATTTGAGCTACTAAACTCCAGAAATTATTAACAAGTACAACTAAGAAGGGTAGGACAATACCATGAGAAAAACCTTATGGTCTAGACTAATTATATGCTTTCTAATTTCAGTTGTGGCTGTATTCGTATTTCTAAATACATATGGTATGTATCTGCTGAAAAACAGACTTAAAAGGGATCAAGTAAACCTTTTATATAAAGAGGCTTCATTAATATCCAATGCATATAGGGGTAATTTATTTGAGGGGAATAAGGTATTAGACGATATTGCTACCCAATTTACATCCATTGATAGCTACTTAAATATTCGTGTTTGGATTGTGAATCGCGAGGGTATAATAGTTGCCGATTCCTCCAATGTAGATTCTCCTCCGGATGTTAATCTAAACGATATAGATACAGATTTTTTGGCTAAAAATATGCATGAAAATGTATTACTTAATAGTCTACTATATGAACCTATGCTTAGTATAATACATAGGATTGATTATAATTTTCAATTAAGAGGATATATAGTACTTCATTCTCCAATGAGCGAGATTGAGAGTAAGGCCAATATATATCTTGATATTATTAATATATGCTTTCTTTTCTTTTTCCCTTTATTATTTATAATATTTCTATATATATATTATATTACAGCCAAGCCTTTGAAGAATTTAATGCAGGCGGCTATGGAGTATAGCTCAGGTGATTATAATTATAAGCTTAATGTTAAGGGGCTTAGCGAATATAGGGACCTTGGCGCTGCCATTTCATATATGGCAGAGGAAATCAGTAAGCTAGACGATTATCAGAAGAAGTTCGTTGCAAATATTTCTCATGATTTCAGATCTCCCCTAACCTCCATAAAGGGCTATGCGGAAGCAATCATGGATGGGACAATTCCTACCGATATGCAGGATAAATATCTAAATATAATAGTAGATGAGACAGAAAGGCTAAACAAATTAACAACCGGCCTATTGGAGCTTAATAGATTTGATACTCGAAGCTCCCTGCTTGATATCGTATCCTTTGATATTAACCTAACTATAAAGAAAACAGCCGAAAGCTTTGAGGGCGCTTGCAGAGCCAAGAAAATCACACTTAATCTTGTCTTCTTTGCTAATGAAACATATGTGGATGCAGACATCGGCAAGATTCAACAGGTATTATATAACCTTATAGATAATGCTATAAAGTTTAGTCATAACAATTCACAAATAAAGCTTTCCACCGAGGAAAAAGGTGACAAAATATTCGTATCCGTAAAGGATTATGGTTTAGGCATTACAAAGGATTCTATTAAAAAGATATGGGATCGCTTCTACAAGACTGACGCATCAAGAGGCAAGGACAAGAAAGGTACCGGTCTTGGCTTATCCATTTCAAGGGAAATAATTCAATCTCATAATGAGAATATAAATGTAATAAGCACAGAGGGAGTGGGAACAGAATTTTTATTCTCCCTTCCAAAATCCGCAGAATAAAAAAGAGCTAATGAAGGCTACCCGAGGTATTCATACCCGTGAAATCATTTTGTCTGAGAGCTTCATATAGAATAATTGCAGCACTGTTACCGAGGTTTAGTGACCTTATATCCCCAACCATGGGTATACGGATACAGTCCTCTCTTTTACCAAGCAGCATCTCCTTGGGAATTCCGGAGCTCTCTTTTCCAAACATAATATAGCAGTCCGGTTCATACCTTACATCAGTATAAGCCTTGACTGCTTTTGTTGTAGCCATATAAATCTTAGGATAATTATTCTTTTCTAAAAATTCATCATAATTATTATATACAAACAAGTCTAAATCATCCCAATAATCAAGACCTGCCCTTTTTATCTGTTTTTCATTTAGGCGAAAACCCAAAGGTTCAATTAAGTGTAGCCTAGTACCGGTGGCCACACATGTTCTCCCTATATTACCAGTATTTGCAGGAATCTCCGGTTCTAATAATATAATGTTCAAGATTAATCACCCTTAACCGCAATATTTATCTCTATTCTTTTTCCTTCATCATATATAAAAGGAATACAAATACTTTTAGTATATGAATGGGAAAATGACATAGTACCAGTTCCTATAGTTGGTGGTGTTATGTCAATATCAATTCCTTGAGTTGAAAAGATGGTGGCAGCATTGCCAAGAATCATATTTCCCAGCTCACTAATTGCACTTTTAGCGAAATCATCCATCTCGGTGATCGGCATCATTATCATCTTTGATGCAACATCTAGTGCAATCTCATACTCAAAGGATATCATAACCTGACCCTTCATTTTGCCGGTAAAACCAATAATAATAAGTAAGGTATTATCCAAAAATACCGGTTCCTTAATAAATGGCTTGCCAACCTTAGAATCTATAAAGCACATTTCCTTAAATATTTTTGATGACGCTATTAAAAAGGGATTGATATGATTCACATTTATTGTAGCCATTCTAGTAAACCTCCTGAGTATGTTCCAACATCTAATCATTAGTATCTGTATAAACTTAAGTTGCTAACTTAGACCCAATATAAGATGTTTAGCTTATTGGTATTTTTGTACAAACTTTTCAATTCTCTCTATTGCAATCTTTAAATTGTCAATAGAATGAGCATAGGATATCCTCAAATATCCCTCTCCACAAGCTCCAAATGCTGTACCTGGTACAACTGCAACCTTTTCCTCCAGCAGAAGCTTGGTGGCAAATTCATCTGAGGTCATATCTAAGCTCTTGATACTTGGGAATACATAAAAGGCACCGTAGGGTTCAAAGCATTTAAGTCCCATATTATTAAATGCATGGACAAGAAATCTCCTACGCTTATCATATGCATCCCTCATCATCTCAACATCAGAATCACCGTTCTTTAATGCTTCAACCCCAGCATATTGGCTAGTGGTAGGCGCACACATTATGGCAAACTGATGTATCTTTGTCATTTGCTCAATAATTTGAGCAGGTCCTGTAGCATACCCAATTCTCCAGCCTGTCATGGCATAGGATTTTGAAAACCCATTAATTACTATGGTACGCTCTCTCATTCCTGGAAATGATGCTATAGATACATGCTTCTTTCCATAAGATAGCTCTGAATATATTTCATCAGAGATTACATACAAATCTTTCTCTATTATTATATCGACAATATCCTTAAGATCATCATAATCCATGATAGCACCAGTCGGATTATTTGGAAAGGCCATTATTAAAATCTTTGTTTTGTCAGTAATTGATGATATTAACTCGCTTCTTGTCAGCTTAAAATCATTTTCCCCTTTTAGTTCAATAACTACAGGCACTCCTCCTGCTAGAACAGTACAAGGATCGTATGATACATAACATGGCTGAGGTATCAAGACCTCGTCACCGGGATCTAGCATAGCACGAAGGGCAAGATCAATTGCTTCACTTCCTCCAACAGTAACCAGCGTTTCACTTTCATAATTATATTGTAAATCAAATCTCCTATGTAGATAGTTACATATTTCGATCTTTAATTCCTTAAGGCCTGAATTAGATGTATAAAAGGTTTTTCCTTTTTCTAGCGA
Organism: uncultured Herbinix sp.; assembly: GCA_964578425.1. Taxonomy (GTDB): domain Bacteria; phylum Bacillota; class Clostridia; order Lachnospirales; family Lachnospiraceae; genus Mobilitalea. The sequence continues at coordinate 16,164 of CAZODB010000002.1, read as the reverse complement.
ATAGATTCCTTCCTCTCTTATGTGCCAAGGGGTATCAAAATCAGGCTCGCCCACACCAAGGGAAATAGCATCCTTCATCTCACTCACAATATCAAAGAATTTTCTGATGCCTGAAGGCGGAATATTAACCACGTTTTTTGATAATGGGTTTCTCAAGGGCTAATCAACATCCTTTCATCCTGCTTAATCTGTACTAGGGGCAGACCATGCTCTTTATATTTTTTTAATACAAAATGAGTAGCTGTACTTTGAATCGCATCCATAGGCGCCAGTCTGGCCGCCACAAAGTTTGCAACCTCTCTCATAGTCTTACCTTCAATAATCACAGTAAGGTCAAATCCACCGGACATAAGATATACTGATTGAACCTCATCGAATTGATAGATTCTCTCTGCAATTTTATCAAATCCTAATCCCCTTTGGGGAGTAACCTTCACCTCTATTAGAGCAGTAACCCTTTCACACTTAACTTTATCCCAGTTAATCAAGGTGGGATATCCGCATATAATATGCTCATCTTCCAACTGCTTCAATAAAGTACTTACCTCATCCTCATTAGATCCAAGCATAATTGCCAAATCCATTGCAGACAATTTACTGTTCTTATCAATAGCTGCTAATATCTTTTCTCTCATACTTACCTCTCATTCTAACGCCATAGGCGACATATAAATTTATAAACGAACCTCTTTATTAGTCTACATGGTCTTATATAATTCATCTGTCTTTGGTGGTTCCAAATATCTTATCTCATCACCATTTATAACAATCCGATCATTTCCTTCTGTTATACGTCCGATTACAGAGGCGGCTATACCTTCCTCCATAAGTCGGTCAACTAATAAATTGGCATTATCGCTTACAATCAACATACATCCACTTGATATGAGCATATATGGATTAAGATCAAAGAATTCACAGATCTCCACTGTCTCCTGTTTAAGCTGTATTTTCTGTAAATTCACCTCTAGTCCAACCCCAGAGGCGGCTCCGATTTCCCATAGGGCTCCGAATATTCCACCCTCTGTGACGTCATGCATGGAGCTAACTCCTACCTTCATAGCGATTTTTGACTCAGGTATAACTGAAATATAGTTAAGCATTTTTTGTGCTTCTTTTATAAAATCAGCAGAGTATTTGGTAAGTAACTCCTGCTCCTTAGCTTTAGCCAAGATAGCCGTACCCTCCAGCCCTGCCCATTTGGTCATAACAATCTCTTGCCCAGCCTTAGCACCTGATGTTTTTATAACATCTGATTTCTTCATCTTTCCGATACCCGTCACCGTGATTATAGGTTGATTTACAGCCTTAGTAACTTCAGTATGTCCACCAAGCACCTCAATACTTAGCTGCTCACAGACACTATCCACTTCAAACATCATATTCTTTAGCTCGGCTTCAGTAGTATTTTCAGGTAGTAATACTGAAAGCATTATACCAATAACCTCAGCACCGCTAGATGCGATATCATTTGCTGTGATATGAACAGCAAGAGTTCCAATATCCTGTACTGTACCAGTAATAGGATCAATAGATATCACAAAAACCTCATCATCATTAAGACTAATTATACTGCAGTCCTCTCCAATAGCAGGTCCCACCAGTACCTCTTCTCTTCTACGTGTAATTTGCTTCAAAACCGATCTTTTTAGAACTGTCTCGGGTATCTTCCCTATCTTCATAGGGTACCTCCAAAAAGCGTCACCTTATTCATCCTCTGGACCTTCCTCATCCCAATCAGAATCCCAATAGATATCTTCTTGAACCTGTCCGTTCGAATCCGTTAAATGATCCTGCTCTATCTCTTGTTCATCTTGATTATTATCTATATCAGTTTCATCTTCATGCTCATCATTACTCTCATCATCTATATCAGATCCTTCAGGTATGTCAGGAACCTCTTCAACCTCTTTAATTCCTACAGTAATGTACCTTGGAGCAGGTAGATAACTACTTTTATTAATAAGACTTCGGCTTACCTCTGTGCCATTTTCATATACCACCTTATACAGCTCCGTCTTATATCCAGTATGAGCTGACTGCGTAACCTTTCTATAGGTTACAGGCCTTGTCGGGTCCTCATCAATCACATCTGCCGGTGGTGGTGTCTCAGATAGTACTCTGGTCTCAAACTCAATTCTTCTATTTTCTGCATCTCTGGTTTCGTGTCCCCAGATATTAAAGGTGATTTTGCGTCCCTTGGTATATGCCTGGATTAGTATGGGAACATCTGTATTATTCTTAAACTTAAGATCCTTATAGGTTCCCGCTATAGCAGCGTCTCTGGATAAAGCCACATAGCTTATGGTCATAGAATGAGCTTGTCGCTCTACTATTTCCAGCTCTGATTCTAAAGCTGCATTATATAATGTGGTTGTAACCTGGCAAGCCCCTCCACCTACACTGTCAATAACCTTTCCCTTAGAATATGCTCCAGCCACATAATAACCGTTCTTTCCGCTAAATGGTGCTAGATATTCATATCCTGAAAATACTTCACCCGGGAAAATAAGTGCATTATTAATCAGCCTTGCTCCATTGGCTAGGTTTGCCGCACGTCCTTCTGCTGAATCCGCATACTCGGTACTATAGCTACCTAATAAAGTATTACATAGCTCAACAACTTCCTTAGTGTATATAGGAATAACATCCTCCATATGTGCGTCCAAAACAATGCTGTTTCTATTCCATGAATTTAATATAGTATCAACTACAGTAGATACTGTCGCCTCTACGTCTACACTCTTGCCAAGTATATGATCAGTGTAGATCATTTCACCCTTGCTTCTTGATACAGTAGCATTTACAGGATCTACATTAAATTCTTTTCCTTTAGTAGCCACAAACTCTCTGACACTATTCTCATTGATGGTGAATTCGATAGGATAGTATATACCTCCTTGGGCAATATCCTTTAAATCTTTATATCTTTTTATTAAGTTTCCGCCTCTACCAAGCTTAAGTGCTTGATCAATGACATTGTTCATCTTATGGTGATAACCTAGTTCTCCTAGTGTGGCAGAGAAGGTGTTTTCAGCCACTCTGATTGATACCTCTCTATCTCTTAGGTCATTTACGAAATCATTAACTTTATTCTCGGCTTCCTTAGCTGTCATTCCGCCAACATCCACTTCATCTATAAAAACACCCTTGGTTATGGTATTATTATCGGCCGCATACACGTAAAAGGCATTTCCTATCAAAACAAAGGAAATGGTTAATATTATTACCGCGTAGTAATGTGTCACGCGCCTTCTCATAGCAATCCTCCTCAATACATTCTATATTATTTCAATACTAATAACGGAGGATTTATCCTCACTCAA
>CAZODB010000002.1:0-12738 GCA_964578425.1 uncultured Herbinix sp. | reverse complement strand
CTATATTATTTCAATACTAATAACGGAGGATTTATCCTCACTCAATACATTCTATTTATTTCGATACTAATAACGGAGGATTTATCCTCACTCAATACTTTCTTCTTATTTCAATACTAATAACGGAGGATTTATCCTCACTCAAAACATTCTTCTTATTTCATTACTTATACGGAGGATTTATCCTGGTTTTACAAGTTTGAAATCAACATAATTCCTTAGTTTAAATCAAGACCTTTAATGATTTCTTCCTATTGTATCATAAACCTAGGAAGATTCAAGAAAATCTTGCTTCATTGACAATTCATATTGAATTATGTATATTAATTAAATATACTTAGTATTGCTGGCAGAGTCATTGAAAGAACCAAAATTATAATAATTACAGTAGAAATTATTTTTTTCGTTTTTTTATTATGCAAATTCATATGCTTTCACCTACTTTTTTTATTGTTTTGATTTAAATGGAAAGGTCGTGTATAACCTGTGGTACAATTTGTGTCAATAAGTTTGCTCCTTATATTTGTCGCTTGGTTGAATTATCAGATAGGTAAGAACAATAGGATAACTGATAAAAATAAGGATAAATTCTGGGAAAAAGAATCCCAGGCAAATCAGACTCGTAAAGGTGATATATCCACCTTAGAATATATAACAATTCCTTTTGATAGATTGCCTTTGGATGATAACCCTGACCAAACTATTAATTCATATCGTGATACTATTCTCTCACTTACTAATAAAAAAATACTCAATTTAAGCTTTTTTTCTAATACTGAATTGAAGCTAAAATACGGTGTGTCTAATCTAAAATTGCTTATCGAATATGACACTAATTACACGGTTCTGGTTTCAATTCTTCATAAATGGGGTGAGCGCTTATATATGAAGGGCTATAGCAAGGAAGCTCTTGCTGTATTGGAAGCTGCTATTTATTGTGGAACAGATGTCCATAAAACCATTGAGCTATTAATAGAAATTTATAGGTCACAAAGCTTATATGGCAAAATCGACCAACTTATTAATAAGGTTTCCTCTTCCCCCATTCGGGATAAAGATTCCTTCTTGCTCAAATTGCAGGAGCTTGTAGGCCCCAAGTAGACATATAGGAAGCATCTCTGCAATTAATTGATATAAGCTATCTTATATATTTTAAATTATTTCATCCCATCATTCAAGGGTATTTTTCACTTTCTCTTTATTTTCTTTTATCCTTATATAGATCCATTCCATATGTACAGTAATCTCTTAAAAAACACTGTTCGCACTTGGGACTTCTTGCATTACAGATACTTCTCCCATGGGTAATAATCTGTATGTTATATGGTATCCATTGTTCTTTTGGAAGCTTTTTCATTAAATCAAATTCTATCTTAACTGGGTCCTCTTCCTTTGTAATTCCTAGACGATTTGATACTCTTTTTACATGTGTATCTACTACGATGCTAGGGTCATTATAGATATTGCTCCTTATTACATTGGCTGTTTTTCTCCCAACTCCTGCAAGACTTATTAAATCCTCAATATCTCTAGGGACCTCTCCATCATACTCTGATATAAGCCTATGGGCACAGGCTATAATATTCCTTGCTTTATTCCTATAAAATCCTGTGGAATGAATATCCTTTTCCAGCTCTATAATATCAGCAAACGCAAAGTCCTCAAGTTTGGGATATTTAATAAATAGCTTGGCTGTAACCCGATTAACCCTCTCATCTGTACACTGAGCGCTTAGTATTGTAGCTATTAAAAGCTGCCAAGGTGTTTCATGATCCAGAAAGCACCTATTTTCTGTACCATATACTCTGTTAAGAGCTTCTATTATATTTTTTATTCTATCCATTTCTTTTTTTGATATTCGAATACTACTCATATACTTTTCCTCTAATCATTCGGTTAACTTACTCCTAGCATTTGTAGAAGTAGCGCTTTTTGATTGATGATTCTCAATATTTATTCTATATTGTTATTATAATTGAGCAATTAATAATCTTTAATAATCTGGATTCTCGCCGAATTAGTTATGGGATCCCTATTGTCATAGTCAAACAATATAATGCATTCATTCTTAATCGCTTTACCACATTTTGCAGATTCCACTACATCATAACTAAATTCCTCAAGATGGGTCCTCGATTTATTAGCCATATATTTATCACATATTGATCTATATCGTTTATAAGGAATAGGTGCACCTACATAATCAGGCCTGTTTTTTAATGCTTCTCTTAAGCATCTATCAAACAGAAGTATCTCCTTAAATACATAGGTCTCCTCTGTATTATCACCCGTTACCATTTCCTCAAAATACTCAAGTAAAATTTCATATCGTCTAACCCTTGAATGAGCTAGTGTATAAAGTCCCTTCTCACTATAATAATGATATAAGGAAGCATATAGCTTCATAGGGCTATCAAAATAATGCTCTAGAAACCTCATAGTATAAGCAAACTGTCCACTATTATAATAAACCTCCACCATATGACAGATACCCTTTAACTCTACTATTTCATCATAGGATAGATGCTTTGTATATAGGACCTCATAGGGAGGTTCATTATTATATACAATACCATGTTCCTTACATTCCTCCTCCATTTTGGACCCTTTAAGTACCTTTAGAAACCCAAGCTGGAGTTGGTCAGGCTTAAGACTGTATACATCCTGGAAGGATTTCTCGAAAGATGAATAGTCCTCCTGCGGCAGTCCTGCAATTAAATCCAAATGCTGATGGATATTGTTTGTATTTTTTATATGCCTCACACGTTCAGATAGCTTATTAAAATCCACCTTTCTTCTGATGGCCTCCATAGTGTCTGGATTGGTGGTCTGCACTCCGATTTCAAGTTGAACTAGCCCTGGTCTTAAGCTATCTAAAATATCAAGCTCCTCATCACTTAACAAGTCAGCTGTAATCTCAAAATGAAAATTAGTTATACCATTGTCATGCTCCTTAATAAATCTCCAAATCTCCACAGCATGCTCTTTATTGCAATTAAATGTTCTATCTACAAACTTAACCTGAGGTACATTATGATCTAGTAATATTTTTAACTCTTTTCTTACAAGATCCAAATCCCTGAATCTTACACCTCTGTGCGCCGAAGATAAGCAATAGCTACATGAATAGGGACATCCACGGCTACTTTCATAATATATTATTTTATTTCTTTGACTTTCAAGATCAGAATATGCAAAGGGGATTTCATTAAGCGAAATAAATTCCCGAGGTCGTGTTTCCACTATGACATCCTTGTTCTTATTGACAAGGTTGCACAGTCTAGCACTTTCCTTAAAAGCCAGACCCGATATATCTTCCATGTCCTTACCATATCCAAGATAGTACTCTATAAGCTCATAAAAGGTTTGCTCACCTTCTCCAACAACTATACCATCTAGCTCTTTATATTTTAAGAGGCAATCCTTGGGATTATAGGATACCTCGGGCCCACCGAACCATATCTTAACCTGAGGTTGTACTTTTTTTAAGCTTTCAATTACACCTGTTATCATATCTATATTCCAAATATAGCATGAGAATGCCACAATATCAGCACCTTGAAGGTATATTCCCCTTAAAATCTCCTCCTTGGTATGGTTTATCGAATATTGGGCTATGTGAATGTTATCCTTGTATTTAGCTGAATATGATTTTAGACTATGAACTGCAAGGTTAGTATGAATAAATTTTGCATCAACAGATACTAGTAATATCTTCATGTTATCTTAATTCCTTTTTTATTATTTTTATAATACATATTGTATCATAGTATGATATAATTTTCCCATTGTAATATCTAGTTTACCTAAGGAGGATTTAATATGCGCAAAAATTTGAGTCTATTTCGCTCATCATATAGTGAATTAAAAAAGGTTATATGCATTGCAGTACTTGGCCTGCTAGGTGCACTTTCTATTGTTCTAGGTTATTTCACTTATATGCCAACAGAAACTATTAAAATCACCTTTAATTTTCTACCGAATGAATTTGCTTACTTTCTCTTTGGACCTGTGGTAGGTGCTATCTATGGTACGGCAATAGATATATTAACATTTATAATTAAGCCAACAGGCCCCTTTTTCTTCGGATTTACATTAAGCGCAATACTAACTGGAGTCATATATGGAACGATTCTATACAAGAGACCTATAAGCCTTAAGAGAATAATTATAGCTAAGCTCATACACCTATTAACCATAAGCCTTATTTTGAATACCTTCTGGTTGACAATTTTATACGGAAACGGCTTTATTATGCTATTACCAATAAGAGCCCTAAAGGCACTAATTCTTCTTCCAGTAGAGGTCACCCTCTTGTCTCTGCTACTTAAAACTGCAAATGTAACAGGAATAATTAGAATTGTTAAGGAAGATTTCACTTAATAACAGAGCTTTATTAGATCTTATACTTAGGCCTTTCTTCTCCCAATATATAATATCTAATATAGTCATCCATTAAAATGGCTAAGGGAGATAGGAAGAACCATATTAAAGTGTAAAGTATAGATATTTGCCCCATGAAATTTAACTTTAGCTCTGAATAATCCCAAACCTTAAGACCAAGCCATACATTTACTATAAGTCCTGTTATAAATTCAACTACTGTAATAATTACAGCGGATATGGCCATCTGCTTTATAATACCGATTTTATTTGGAAAAATCTCATTGATTAATCCTATTAATATAAAGCAGATTCCTCCAGCAATCATCATAGATATATGTGAGTAACCTCTAAAAACAATCTCAATCCCTCCATAAGCAAAGCCTCCTATTAGAAATAATAGAAAATATAGTAAAAATTTATTATTACGTAAAAGCATATATATTCCTTTCCATCTTTCGATGCTAAAGTTATTTATAGGCACTTAATAATAAATTAATATGCTCATATTTTTTCTTATTATCTTCTAAAAATATATATACCATAAAGTACATTACATGCAAAAAATACGAAAAGTTTTTTGTTAGAATTCGCCCATGTAGAGCAAACGTAAAAAAGGACAGTTACGACTGTCCTTTTTCGGAGAAGGTATTTTGTTACTTATGGGGGTGTAGCAAAAAACTATCTAATGTAATGTATTGGGGTTTACTCATTTAGTATAGCATATGAAATGATATAAGTCTGCACAAACTTTACAAGTTTTAATGTCGTTTTCCGTCATTTCTTACAATTCATCTTGATTCTTGGTCTCAAACAAAGCTTCGAATTCTTCTCTATTAATACGTTCTTTTTGAATTAATAAATCAGCACATGCATCTAGCTTATCCTTGTTCTCTGTAAGAATTCTCTTGGCTTCCTTATAACACCCATCTATAATGCTTCGTACTTCCTCGTCTATCTTATTGGCTACATTATCACTAACGCTTCTGGTATGTCCCCAATCTCTGCCAATAAATACTTCATCCTCATCCTGCTCGTAGTTAACCATTCCTATTTCCTCAGAAAAGCCATAGCGGGTTATCATAGCTCTGGCAATCTTTGTTGCCATCTTGATATCCTGAGAGGCTCCTGTGGTAATATCATCAAGAATCAACTCTTCGGCAGCTCTTCCAGCCAGACCTACTATAATCTCCTGATGCATTCGTCCTTTCGTATGGAACATTTCATCCTTTTCAGGAAGGGGCATAGTATAGCCAGCCGCTCCACTTCCGGTCGGAATAATTGAAACTGCATATACAGGACCCACATCAGGTAGCATGTGAAACAAAATTGCATGACCGGCTTCGTGATAAGCTGTAATGCGTTTTTCCTTATCACTGATTACCTTGCTCTTTTTCTCTGTACCAATTCCAACCTTTATAAATGACTTCTTAATATCCTCGCCATTAATAAAGCTTCTATTATCTCTTGCTGCACCAATTGCTGCCTCATTCATCAAATTCTCAAGGTCTGCCCCTGTAAATCCGGCTGTAGTCTGGGCCACCTGCATTAAATCAACATCATCACCTAAGGGCTTACCTTTAGAATGCACCCGTAGAATTTCCTCCCTACCCTTTACGTCTGGACGTCCCACAGTAACCTTTCTATCAAAACGTCCTGGTCTTAGAATTGCTGGGTCTAATATATCTACTCTGTTAGTGGCAGCCATAACGATTATTCCTTCATTTACACCAAAGCCATCCATTTCCACAAGCAGTTGATTTAAAGTCTGTTCTCTTTCATCATGTCCACCGCCCATTCCTGTACCTCTGCGTCTCGCTACCGCATCTATCTCATCAATAAATATTATACATGGTGAATTCTTCTTTGCATCCTCGAATAAATCCCTTACCCTTGATGCTCCTACACCTACAAACATTTCAACAAAATCAGAACCTGATATAGAGAAAAACGGAACTCCCGCCTCACCAGCAACAGCCTTTGCAAGCAATGTCTTACCTGTTCCTGGAGGTCCCACAAGAATAACACCCTTGGGAATTCTTGCACCCACCAGAATATATTTCTTTGGAGATTTTAAGAAATCAACTATTTCCTTAAGCTCATCCTTTTCTTCATCAAGCCCGGCTACATCCTTAAATGTTGTTTTCTTGCTATCCTCTGTTGACATCTTTGCTCGGCTTTTTCCAAAATTCATCACCTTGCTATTCCCACCACCCGCAGATGCTTGGTTTGATAAGAAAGAAAATAATGCAATAACCACAATAAGTATCAAAATATATGGTAGAACAGTGGATAAGAACCAATTAGGCTTTGAAATTTTATGAGTAGTGTGATCTATACCTGATTCATATAAAATACTCTCTATTTCTCTTACATCCAATGCATCGAAGCTCGCCCTCTGCTCCTGATCTGTAAATCTTACCTTAACTTCACCCGAATACAATTCCAGATTGGGATGTATATCAACATAGCTAACCCTTCCCGCCTCTACATCCTGCGTAAAGTGAATACGGTTATATGCATTTTGATTATTTAATTCGAAACTATCGGATAGGAAAACCGCAAAAAATATTATGGCTAAAATAATTAAGTAAAAACCGTATCCCTTCATTTGTTTCCTCACCTAACAACCTCCTACTAAGTAAATTTCCGCCATAAGCGGATTAGTTCAAGCTAAATAATATGTTTTATTGTGACATTATTTTATGTCACACTTCATACTACTCCCACAAATGGTAGATTTCTATAGCATTGCTGATAATCCAAGCCATATCCCACTACAAATTCATCAGGTATCTCAAAGCCAACATATTTTACGTCTACATCAGTCACCCTTCGCTCTGGTTTATCAAGCAAGGTACAAATCTCCATGCTTGCCGGAGATCTACTGGCTAAAAGCTCATTCAAATATGCAAGCGTTCTTCCTGAATCAATTATGTCCTCTATAATAATTACATGCTTATCCTGTATAGATTCATCGAGGTCCTTTACAATCCTTACTCTTCCTGAACTAACCTTCTCGTCTCCATAGCTTGAAACTGACATAAAGTCCATAGTTACAGGTACAGTGATCCTCTTTGACAAATCACAGCTAAAAAACACACTACCCTTTAGAATACAGACAAGATGTACACTCTTCCCTTCATAATCCTTACTAATCTGATTTGCCAGCTCATTAATTCTTATTGTAACCTGCTCCTCAGAAATTAAGACCTTAATATTATCTGTCACCCTTCTTCTCCTTTGCATTTGTTAATACCATTGATAGTATAACCTTTGTATTGTTGTTAATTTTATATTTTTCACTAATCCTATTGCCATATCCTATTACCCATAAAATATGATTACCATCAGCAACAAGAAGCAGATTATCTCGTTCATTTTTTGGAATTTTTAAATCTATAAAATAATCCTTAAGCTTCTTTCTTCCACCATGACTGTTTATCTGTAGGTAATCACCCGAATTTCTTGTCCTTAGTTTAAGAGTATTTTCTATTTTATCATAATCAAACCATTTCATACAACTATTTTTAGGAAATGGTTGTTTTTTATTATAATCTAGGACTCCAGTTTCAATATATATATCGGTTTTTTCTATGTCTGTCCTGCCAGGAATTAATATATCCTTCAAAATCCTTGGCTCATGGATGCCTAAGCTATTCACTGCATTATCCGTTTCAACGTACACCTTAACTTTGTCATATTCCCTTAAGGCTTTCATTCCATATGGAAGATGAACCATTTTACCTACCTGCTTCTTAGCCAGTGACAATACAGCCTCTACATGCTTAGCTTCTATATCCTTTAGGCTACCAGCAAGCTCTGCCAGTATTTTTCTTACTATGCCCTTCCTAATAACTATATGCTCCTGCTCTAAATCATTGCTAACATATTCATAGGATACACCCTTTTTACTAATTATAGTTCCATATCGTTCATTTATACAATGCTCAATAAAATCGTATGCCTCACTAAGATGGCCAGCAGCATTAGTAATATGCTCTATAACATTTGTATTGATTTCATCCTTGGCAAAGCTCAATACCTGATTTCTAATCTTATTCCTGGTATATAGATTGCTAAAATTAGTTAAGTCATCATGATAGGGTATCCTGCGTACCTTTAAATATGCTTCAATCTCCTCTCGGCTTATGGCCAGAAGTGGGCGGATTACTGTAATGCTTCCAGCATCCGTCTTCATTGTAATAATAGAATCCATACCGGTCAACCCTTTTACTGCACTTCCTCGGAACATATTAAACAGAATGGTTTCTGCATTATCATTTTTATTATGTGCGATTGCAACCTTATTGCACTTGAATGTCCTTGAAGCTTTGATAAAGGCCTCATGACGAACCTTTCGTCCAGCTTCCTCCTCAGAAAGCCCTTCACTTCTTGCCAGAGATATAACATCATAATGGTAGGCACTATATCCTAACCTTAGCTTCTCACAAAATAATTTTACAAATACCTCGTCTCTGTCAGCCTCCTCATCTCTAATGCCATGATGAACATGTACAGCAAAAAAAACCACGTCATCATCCTCATACATAGTAGATAACATATGCAAAAGACATACGGAATCTGCCCCACCGGATACACCAACGAGAATCCTGTCTCCTTCATTAATTAAATTATGGGATTTTATATAATCTGATACCTTCTTTAACATAGTTTCCTTTATTCATCACATTTAATCGGTTCACAGTAATACTAGTATTCTAATCCTTTACCTATGAAATTTCAATCTTATTTTCTTGCTTACTCTATTTTAACCAAATTCCTGCTGCAATTACTGTCATATCATCCATTGGGATATAATTACTTTGAGATAAGGTATGATCCAGAATACGATTGGCAATCTCCTGCGGGTTATTGCTCTTAATATCTATTATTGTCTTCTCCATATATGCCTCTTTATCCTCTGTAGTAAGACAATCAAGTACACCGTCTGTAATCATGATTATTATATCTCCCTCGTACAGCTTCTTTGTTACAGAATCATAGTCTACTGCCTTAAACATACCAATAGGAAGAGTGGTTGAACTGATAGTTTCTACCCAATTCCCACGCTTAATGAATGTAGATGCTGCTCCTAACTTAACAAACTCACACATGCCTGTACATAGATTGATAGTTCCAATATCAATAGTTGAAAACGTCTGTTTGTCCGCCTTTAGAACAAGATTAGAATTAATCAGTCTTATGGCTGTCTCTGTCTTGAATCCAGCTTCTAGAAGCTGCTCCAGTAATGCAAGAACTGTTTCACTTTCATCTGCCGCTTCCTTACCTGTGCCCATACCGTCAGCTAGAGCGATTACCTCCTCACCTCTTTCCAGCTTCATTATAGAGAAATTATCACCTGATATACTATCCTTCATAGCCCGTGCCACTCCGGTCAAAACCTTGAACTTAGTATCCTCCACAAATATGTACTCTTCGTATTTTTTTGATAATACTGATTTTGAAGCTCCTGATACCACAAACTTCATACCCAGATCTTCTGAAATCCACATGGCGGCCTCCTTAGTAGTTATACACCGATTCTTACCTATTGCAGCTTCTAATAAAAGCTCCTTTCGCTTGCCATTCCTCTCCATAACAGTAATATTTCTAACATCAATATGCTGCGCTCTTAACCTTCTTATTATTCTGACCTCTTCATTCCTCATAATTCTTGTTGCTCCATATATATCTCCGGTAAGTGAATGGATAGCTGTGGAAACCTCCTTAAGCTGCCCTGCTATCACTTCCCTGCTCTCAGCCAGCCTATTACTCCATATTTTGTTTAATTTAGCTATTTCAAATCCTCTATTTGTCTCCATTACCAGCTCCTCCGAGCAGGTACAAAAACTCAAAAAGAACTCAGGGACATCCCTTTCTTCAATGTATCCTTTCTTTTCTGCCACATCAAACAAATCACAGGTAGCCTGATATGCCTCCTTGAAATGAGCCTCCCAGCAAAAGCTACAGTTTTTACAGCTCTTACAAAGCCTTTCAGATACATCCTGAAAGATTATATCTATTTCCTTCTGTTTAATCTTAGTTTGTTTTTCTGTAATTGTTTCTAAGGTATTAGATAGCTTTAAAAACGAATCCGAGAACAGCCTCATTCTTGTACTAGCTAGCTTCTTTAAATTATCAGCAGATAAAGGATTAGGTCCAATACCATCCTTGTCGTGATCCACCCTATAAATAATACTCTTTGGTAATAATAGAAATAATAGTAGGGCAGAGCTTAATGCAGCTATATCCTTAATTGATATTACCAGCTCCTCATAAACCAAGCTAATAATCCCTATAGTCAGTGTAAAAACTGCTGCTGTAGGAATTCTTCCCAAGCCCCGGAATAAGGCTGGTACAATACCCAACATAGTATGCATGGCAATACCATTAAGAGAAGCTCCCCGCAAGCTTAAGGCGAAACCAGATACCGCTCCTGTAACTGCCCCCTGACCAGCTCCATACTTATATGTAAAAAGCAAAATCACAAAATACACAATGGTTTCCAAAGGAGCTATGTATGCATTACCTATATTTGGCATCCCATATATGACCACTGCTACCATTAGACTTAGGCTAATCATTTCCTCATTGGACATTTTAGCACCTTTTGGGTGCTTCATAATAAAGCCTATCCCCATACTAAATATTATTCCTGATACAAATGCGATTATGGATTCTAGTACTGCCATAACCGCAAAATCAGCCTTCCAGCCACTGGCAGCTACATCCATCATTGCGAATATTCCTAAGGAGACAGCAGGTATATAAAAGTAGATTTTTGTAGCTAGCTCCCTTTTCTTTATAAGAGGAGATTCTAACAATACTAATGAGCTTATCATCGTAAGTAGGTATTTCAACATCATTGTTGGTGGCATAACCGAACCTGCTCCTACTAATATAGTTATTAAAAGCAGGCCTGGATTTACCCTCTCCAAGTAAGCTGCCATAAAATATCCGATGGCCAATGGGTTTATTCCTAAGAAGGATGCCCTGGCTATAACTAATCCTATTATAAAGATAAAAATTGTCCTTATTTTAATTCTTTTCATTTTGCTTCTCTCCTTTTTGTTTACTATTGCTGCATATTTAACTGACATTTTTTTAGACCAATTAGTATGCGGTCTTGTATGCTGTTTTATTATAGGTACTGCCAGATAAAACGTTTGTCACAATTAATCACTGCAATAGAAAAACTTTTTGACAAGAATTCCATCAAAAGACTGATAGTATCGAATGTAGGAGCCTCATTCATTTTAAGATACTAAGAAAACTCTGCCCATAAATATATAAAAGACATTAAAATGAGACCCTAGTATCTCTTCAAGCACGTTAAGAAAAAAGATGACATGATATGTATGCTCTTTACGGATATGGTCCGTATAAGACATATATATCATGTCATCTGTAGTCCTAATCAGTGTGTGGAAATACCAAGGCCCCTTAAAGTAATGCTTTAAACAAGTTCATACTTGTTTTTAGGCATAAAAAATAGCGAAGGACGGATTTGAACCGCCGACACTGCGGGTATGAACCGCATGCTCTCGCCAACTGAGCTACTTCGCCAAAGTCACGATGTTTATTATATCTGCTTTATAATGAAATGTCAATGGTAATTATTTATTTCTTATTCACTTTTTTATTCCTTTTTTATTCCCTTTTTTTATCATTTTTCTCTATCTTCCTTGAAGATTATTTCATACTCATAGACCAATCCCAATTTCTCTCTTGCTATCTGTTCAATGTATTTCTTAGTCTGAACATAAGCTTCTAGATTCCTAATATCAGTAGCTCTTTCCTTCTCATTATTAATCTGAGTTTCGAGGCTCTGCATAGTAATATTAAGATTCCTTTGCTTCTCCTCAAGCTTAATCTTACCAAAAGCCACGATACCGAAGATACACAAAACGACAAATACAATTATGCCAGTGCCTGTCCCCTTTTTGTTTCTTCTACTCATTATGTCACTCCTCATTAATAATTATATCTTTGCTTTTTTATTTTTTCTATGTCTATTTAATATTTTAGCTGATTTAACCTTCCTTTTCAATTGGACTTGTATCCTATTACTCAAAGTTTTTACTTTAGCTATAAGAAACCTTATTCCCTTACAGATATAGGTGATTGCGATAGAAAATGGACGTATAATTAAGAGAATCATACGGCTTACTAGCATTACAATCCAATCACTTAATATGTAATGATAAATTATCATTCCAATTACCATACCCATGACAGAAAAACCACGTATTATTCCACTGTTTTCAACATATATCATGGCAAATATAAATACACTAGCTAAAACCCAAAATAATAAATCCTGGATAGCCACAAAAAATGAATTATGCCGAA
>CAZODB010000001.1:25311-42922 GCA_964578425.1 uncultured Herbinix sp. | reverse complement strand
GTCGGTAATGCTTTATGGAATGAGAGAGTTCTGAGTAATATCCATAGACATAGCAGCGAAATTAAATGCAAGGCTGGTGTAAATACACTTCGCATTTATGCGATTAGTCCGGGATTTGTGTTGGAAAAGCTGGTTATTTATCCTAAGGGCAATAAGCCCGCTGAAAGCTATCTTGGTCCAGCTGAAACCTATTATGTTGGTAGATGAATTGTTAAATATACCAGTAAAAAGGAAAATCTTTAAAGGAGATTTTCCTTTTTGCTTACCTCTTACTTTAAAAAACAAACCACTTACTTGAAGCCTATTTACATTACTAAATAATTTAATATAATGGAATTATGAAACCAGAAACTATCATTACAATTATAAGGAGAAATATAGCATGGAAAGAAAAGTGAAGAATCAGATTAATGGATTCAGAACACAAGATGGTGCAGGAGTGAGCCTGGTTAGGGTTCTAGGGAATAAAACTATAGACGAATATGATCCTATACTTATGCTGGATTCATTTGATAGTATAAATCCTGATGAGTATACTGCGGGATTTCCTTTACATCCTCATAGGGGCATTGAAACCATAAGTTATATATATCGTGGTCAGATGGTGCATAAGGATAGTCTTGGCAATGAGGATGCAATATCTGATGGTGAGGTCCAATGGATGACAGCGGGATCAGGTATTTTACATGAAGAGCACTTACCTGCATCAGAGAGGATGCTTGGAGTTCAGTTATGGCTGAATTTACCTGCTAAGAGCAAAATGGTGGATCCTGAATATTTCAGTATAAAAAATGACGCTATAGAAGAAATAACTCTTGAAAATGGTAAGCTAAGATTGCTTGCTGGTATATACAAGGACAGTAAAGGATATATGAGTAAGAACCTACCTCTTGATTATTATGATATCCACCTTAATCCTAATTCGACCTTTACTATTAACGTAGAAAAAGAACGCTCTATAATGCTGTTTACACTTTTAGGAGAAGCTTATGTAGGTGGAGAGCTCATTAAGGAAAAGACAGCAGCCAAGCTTACAGAAGGAGATACTATTGAGATAAAGACCAAGGATAAAAATGCACAGATATTATTTATAAGTTCAGAGAGATTAGAAGAGCCTGTAGTTTGGGGTGGACCTATTGTAATGAATACAAAGGAAGAACTGCAAAAAGCATTCGACGAGTTAAGACAGGGTACTTTCTTGCAGAAGGGTATTTCTTATTAACAATTATATATAAAATATAACGGTTATTAATAATGTGGAAGAACGGAATATGGGGGTGTATCTCTTTATTGTGATATTTCATAAGGCAGAGATACACCCCCATCTTTTTACGTGATTTGAGACAAGCTTAAATCAATTTATCATATGTTTTGAGTGATTAAGCTATACTGTATTGTGACAGAATGCAGCGATGTTTTCAATTGGTATATCACATATTGAGCCAAATCTGCGGCGTTCATCTTTTCTGTATCCATTCATCCCGCCACCGACACCATCAAATCCTGGATTTCTTCCCTTGCCATCACAGTCACCACAGATATTTTCTGCAATTGGACTTGATGGTGCAGAACCTTGCTCTGTGATTAATCGTACAAAGCATGCATTAACTGACAGTACTACGCCAGTAAAGCCACATCCCGATACTCCGCCGCTGGTAGTAAAGATGGTTACTGTTTCGCCAACAAATTCGCATATGTGTCTTGCTATACTAATATTACAGCTTCCGTTATTACATCCACTATTTAAAAATGCCATATATTACTTACCTCCTATTATTATTTTAATCTTTTCAATCTACAATTTTGTAGATGTGATATTATATAGTATGATAACCGATTATATTATGTGACATTATATAACTTAATAAATCAAATTTCCTCATTTCAGGTCAATATGTGACCTATATGACCTATGAAATAATATTTAAGTGTAAGTACAGTTGTGGCTTTATCAATATAATAAAATATAAGAGTGAAAAGGAAGATATTAATATAATGACGAAAAATATAATTGTCTCTGATATAGAGATAGAAGTAAACAGGAAAAAAATAAAAAACATGTATTTGAAAGTATCGGGACATGATGGCAAAGTAAGTATATCAGCACCTCTAAGAATGAAGGAGGAGGCGATTATTAAATTTGCTTATACTAAAATACATTGGATTGAGAATCAAAGGATGAAATATGAAAATAACCATATTCTAAAAACAACAGACTATACTGATGGTGAAATACACTATGTATGGGGAAAGCCATATGTTTTAAAAGTTTATAATGGTACTAAAGGTAAAGTAGAGCTTGTAGATAATATGCTTATACTAACTATAGGAAATGATAGTAGAAGAGAGAAAAAGGAAAAGGTCATTATGGAATGGTACCGAATTCAACTAAGGTCAAGACTTCCTAAGCTATTCGAAAAGTGGGAAAGTATCATTGGAGTAAAGGCAGAGGTAGTTACAATAAGAAACATGAAAAGCAGATGGGGCTCATGTAATATTAGGGACAAAAAAATAAGTATTAATTTACAGCTAGCCAAAAGACCCGAAATATGCCTTGAATATATTGTTGTGCATGAGCTTGTACATCTTCTTGAGCCGAGCCATAATGCTGTATTCAAAGGATATATGGATGGTTTTATGCCTAATTGGCGTGATATACAAAGGGAACTCATTTAATTTCATACTAAAGTGATCTACAGATTGGAAATGATTAGAACACAGATTAATAATTATAGGGGCTATACTCTGAATAGGTGGCTCCTTTTTGTGTTATTTAATATAAAAAATCTGACAGTATATGATAATGTATATGCAACAAAATATATAATAATGAAATAACTGAAAAATCCATTAAAATATGCTATAATGAAAGTAGTGTGTAAATTATAACTCAAATCAGTGCTTCTTAGTTAATCTATAAGAATATTTCAATACTTTTTAATTCACAGTAATAAATTTTATACAGAAGTAACAGGTTAATTTTTCAAACTTTTTGGTAAGCTGTCTTTTCGGCTTTTATCAAACATGTTATTAAGTATGCTAAAAATATAATAAGGGAAGGATGATAGAATGCAAAATAAGATCTATCAAGGGAGACTTTGGGAAAGATTCTGTAAATCAATCTATCAAAAAGTGGACCTATATGCAGAAGGAAGAAAGGCAAGAAAAAGCTGCCTGCGCCAGCTCGATAATATCAAGGGAGGTTATGGAGGTAGTAATTATGAATTCCGTTCTCAGGTAATTCCCTTTTGGGGTCAATATGGTATAAAACCAGATAAAATGTGGTATGACCTATATTGCTATAAGGACGATAAGTATGATCCGAAATATATACCTGAGGATATATATTGGAATAAGGTCTATCCGGCCTTAAATAAAGTCAACTTTCGTCATGCATATACAGACAAATGTTTTTATGATCGATTATTTCCATATTTAAAGCAAGTACCTACTCTTATAAAAAACAGTAATAGATGCTTTTATGATGGAGCAGGTAATATTATTAGCTACAGTCAAGCCAAATCCATATTAGAGTCGGAAAAGAGCTTTGTAATTAAGCCTGCCATATACAGTGGAGAAGGAGTGAATATCTTTTTCTATGATAGAGAAAATACCAATCAAATGGACATAGACGACTTAATGATGTTATATAATTCGGACTATATTGTTCAAGAAATTGCGAAACAACATAGTGTGTTGGCTAATATACATAGTCAGTCACTGAATACAATAAGAGTTATATCATTTATTTTTGAGGAAAAAATTCATATATCTTCATCAATACTACGAATGGGAGTAGCTGGTTCCCGCCTTGATAATGTCTCAGTAGGAGGTCTTGCCTGCCAGATTCGTCCAGATGGAAGACTTGAAAATAAAGCTATGAACAAATCTTCACAATGGATGACAAGTCATCCCGATGGAGCTGTCTTTAGCGAGATATTAATACCATCATATAACAAGGTACTTGAAGCGGTTCGAAGAGCCCATAAGGACATTCCTCATTTTCGTCTAGTCGGATGGGATTTCTCGATTGATAAGAAGGGTGAGCCGGTTCTAATTGAATACAATGGTGCACCTGGCCTAAATCAAGTAAGCTGCGGACCGCTTTTTGGAGATCTTACAGAGGCGGTTTTGAATTCGATTTTCGTAAAAACAAAACAAAACCTGCCGCATATGCAGCAGTTAATAAATAATAGAGAAGGAGAGATGTAAAATGATTATATCAGTATTAGGAGCAGGAAATGGGGGTACGGCAGTAGCTGCAGAGTTAAGCTTAAGAGGTCATTATGTAAACCTAATTAAGACATCCCATGCCATGCATGACGATAATTTCGATTATATTATAAAACAGAATGGTCAGGTTAATCTTATTGAAAATGGCAAGAAGGTTACCGCCAGGATAAAGAATGTGACCAGAGATATTTCGCAAATTTGTGATAGTGAAATCATTATTATATATATACAAACCAATTATCATGAGGACCTAATCAAGCGTATTAAGCCTTATCTTAGTGACGGTCAAATACTTCTTATTAATCCTGGATATCTATCTACTGCATATGTAATAAAGCACTGTGATGATGTGGATATTACTGTATGTGAAGCACAGAGTTCATTTATTGATTGTAGAATTGTTGAGCCAGGGACTATAAAAATAGGCTTTCGTAATGTACGTAATCCTATAGGAATATATCCAAAAAGTCAAAAAAACTATTGCAAAGACAAATTAAATGAGCTGGGATATCCCCTTGTGTATCTTCCTTCAGTTGTAGAAGCTGCACTTCATAACCCGAATCTAATAGTTCATACCGTAGGTGCTATTATGAGCATTCCACGTATTGAGAAGACTAAGGGTGATTACTGTATGTACCATGAGGTCTTTACTCCCAGTGTCTGGAAGATGCTCGAGTCCCTTGATAATGAAAAGATGAATGTTATGGAAAAGCTTGGATGCAAACGCATTTCTTATGTTGAAGCATGCAAATTTCGAAACACATTGGATGATAAGCGAAATGCCAAGGATGTGTTTTTCTGGTATGCAGGTATGCCTACACGGGCAAAGGGTCCAATTGTAGTCGATTCAAGATATATTACAGAGGATGTACCTCAGGGTTTGGTTCTTCTTGAAACATTAGGATATAAGCTAAAGATTAAGACACCAGTATGCACATCGCTAATAAATATTGCATCTGCTGCTCTTGATCGCAATTTTAGAATGGAAGGTAGATCAATAGAACGTTTAGGTTCTGAGATATTAGAGAACATTATAATTGATAGAGAGGAAGTAGCTTTATTAAAGTAATAATAAGTATTGGCAAATATAATTTCATAGAGTTTATTTGTTGACGGCATATCTGCCCTACAAGATGTTTGATTTATTAAATAAAACAGATTTTATAAGCATGGCTGTATGGTCATGCTTATTTTACTATAATATTGACTAAACAATAGTAGAATACTATGGTAAAATATATAAAATTGGTATATAATAGATGAGAATTGCGAATTTATTTAGATAAAAGATTATTATTTAATAAATATAAATTTACTAATATGAGAGGAGAAAAAGGTATTATGATACTTGAAGGTAAGGTTGTTGTAGCACAGGGGGGCGGTCCTACAGCAGTAATTAATCAATCACTAGTCGGAACTGTACTTGAGTCAAGAAAGTTTCAACAAATCACGAAGGTTTATGGCGCTATTAACGGTGTGGAAGGTATTATTAATGAGGATTTCCTTGACCTTACTCAGGAGACAACTCATAATTTAGAGTCGGTTGCGAGAACACCCTCATCTGCATTATTCTCTACTAGAGACAAGCCTGATGAAGCCTATTGTCAAGAGATTTTTAAGGTCTTTAAAGCACATAATGTAAGATATTTCTTCTATATTGGTGGAAATGATTCTGCTGATACAGTAAGAATAGTTAATAAGCAGGCTGAGGCATCTGATTATGAATTCAGAGCTATTCATATACCTAAAACAATTGACAATGACCTAATGATGAATGATCACACACCAGGATATCCTTCTGCTGCAAGATTTGTTGCACAGTCATTTATTGGTATGAATTTAGATAATCGCGCACTCCCTGGTGTGCATATTGGTGTAGTTATGGGAAGAAATGCAGGGTTTTTAACAGCTGCATCCTCCATAGCGCAGAAATATCCTGATGATGGCCCTCACTTGATTTATCTGCCAGAGCGTGAATTTAGTACAGATAAATTCCTTATGGATGTAAAAGAAGTTTATGATAAATATGGGAGATGCATGGTAGCCATTTCTGAAGGGATTAAAGACAAGAGCGGACAGCCTATCATAGCTAGCCATGTAGCAGGTGATGTTGATGCCCATGGTAATAGACAGTTATCAGGAACAGGATTTTTAGGAGACCTTCTTTCCCAGCAGATAAAAGCTAAGCTGGGTATTCAGAGAGTTAGGTCAGATACATTAGGATATCTTCAGAGATCATTCTTTGGATGTGTTTCTAGTATTGATCAACATGAGGCTAGAGAGGTAGGAGAGAAGGCTGCACAGTTTGCTATATGGCATAATATAGATGGGTCAATTACTATCAATAGAACAGGAAATTACTCTGTAGAATATAGAATGACTGATCTTAAGAATGTGGCAGCTAATACTAGGCTTTTACCCGACGAATATATCAACAAGGAAGGGAATAATGTAACGGATGCCTTTAAGTATTATTATTTACAGCCATTATTGGGAGATGATATGCCTCAAGCAAGTATGTTGAGAGCTCCTAGGGCTGAAAAGATACTTCGTCTTAATAATTAGTAAAAATAAATACGTTACTATAAAGGAGTAGATCATGGGAAATTCTTCGGTATTATTTGCATTTGCATTAACTCTATTTGCTGGTCTAGCAACTGGAATAGGCGGTGCTCTTTCCTTACTTACAAAGAAGACGAATACAAAGTTTTTGTCTGCCGCCCTAGGATTCTCAGCAGGAGTTATGCTATATGTTTCTTTTCTTGAGATATTTCCTAAGGCACAGGAAGCTCTGACGGTTGAATTAGGAAAAGTTTATGGGGCCTGGGCTACTGTAGGAGCCTTTTTCCTGGGAATATTAATAATAGCTGTAATAGACAGACTGGTTCCATCTTCAGAAAACCCCCATGAAATACATACAGTTGAGGAGATGGATGGAAAAAGCGAATCACACAAAGCCAACCTTATGAGAATGGGATTATTTACAGCTCTTGCTGTAGGTATACATAATTTTCCTGAGGGCTTAGCGACATTTATAGCGGCCTATAGTGATCCTCAACTGGGAATTCCTATTGCTGCAGCTATTGCGATTCACAATATTCCTGAGGGTATTGCAGTCGCTGTTCCCGTATTTTATGCTACAGGAAGTAGAAAGAAGGCATTTAAGCTATCCTTACTATCAGGGCTATCAGAACCTATTGGCGCATTAGTAGGATTTGTATTTCTATTTCGTTTTTTTAATGACATTACATTAGGAATAGTATTTGCAGCTGTAGCTGGTATAATGGTATATATAAGCTTGGATGAATTATTGCCATCCGCAAGGGAATATGGTGAGCCACATCTTTCTATCTATGGTCTTGTTGCAGGAATGGCAGTAATGGCTATAAGCTTGCTGTTATTTCTGTAAGCAAATATAATGAAATGCTTCTTCTACAAATAAAAACCCTCTTGTTTAATAAATAATTCTAAGATAACTTAGATGAGGCTTATTCAAGAGGGTTATTTTTATTAAGTTTTCTATTATAAATTAGTAAAATATGATATCATATATATAATAAAGTTATTTTTTTGTTAAAGTATAAACAATAATAGTATTGATTATTAGTTAAGAATATATTACAATATAACTATACTTAAGAAGAGGAGGTAATCGATGAACAAATATGTATGTACTGTTTGTGGATACGTTTATGACGAAGTAAAAGGCGATCCGGAGCAGAAAATTGCACCAGGTACAGCATGGGGTGATATCTCGAATGATTGGGTATGTCCTCTATGTGGAGCTACTAAATCTGAATTTATCATGCAAGGTGAAGCTGCAAGCACCAATTCAAAAAAGACAGAAGCAAAGAAGACACAAGTAGTAATTGAGGAATCTTCTGATATGAGAGAATTAACTCCATTAGAAGTAAGTGCTATTTGCTCTAATCTGGCTCGTGGCTGTGAAAAGCAGTATAAACCTAAAGAAGAAGAATTGTTTAGAGAGTTAGCCCAATACTTTAGGAGTGTAGCAGCACCTAGCAAGGATCAGGATTTTAGCCAACTGATTGAATTGGTTGAAAAGGATCTGGAAGAGAGCTTTGTTAATGCCAATGAAGCAGCAACAGCAGCAAATGACCGCGGTGCGAAGCGTGCCCTGGTATGGAGTGAAAAGGTAACCCGTATATTAAGATCTCTACTTAAAAGATATGAAAAAGAAGGAGAAGCGTTGATTGATAATACAGGTGTATATGTATGTACAATCTGTGGCTTTATCTATATAGGAGATAATCTACCTAATCTCTGCCCTATATGTAAGGTACCGAATTGGAAATTCGAGAAGATAGAAGGGGGGAGTGTTCATGTCTAAAAAATATGCAGTAAGAAATATACGATTATGTACTAAGGACTGTTTATGCCTTTATGTATGTCCTACCGGAGCAAGCGATACTGAGAATAGTATAATTGATGTTTCAAAATGTATTGGATGCGGAGATTGTGCTGATGCCTGTCCATCCGGTGCCATATCAATGGTACCTCATGTGTATCCTGAGCAGCAATCAAAGGCAGATGATTTAGTAAGTGCTATGAAAATGCTTCTACGCAGTAAGTCCGAGCAGGAGAATATAGCTGCGAGTCTAAAAGGAAATCTTGCATTAGCCTTAGAAAAGTCGAATCGTATAATGGCTGAAGACATCGTCAGGGAAGCAGGATATATGTTACCACAAAGCTATAATACAAGGGAACTTTTACAATCATTATTAGACAAAGAACAGCCTAAGGATTTTCCAAGTGAAACTGTTCAAAAGCTATTAGAAAGTTTTAAGGAGGAGAAATCCCCCGATATAAATACAATAAAAATCAATAATAATGTGGAGGAAAATGATATGGATAAAAACAAGTATGCAGGAACTAAGACGGAAAAGAATCTTATGGAGGCATTTTCAGGTGAAAGTCAGGCAAGAAATAAGTATACATATTTTGCTCATATAGCACAGAAAGAAGGATATGAGCATCTGGCAGAAATATTTCTTTTGACCGCAAGAAATGAGCAGGAGCATGCCCGTATATGGTTTGAGGAGCTTGGTAATCTTGGAGACACTGCTGAGAACTTATTGCAGGCTGCCGAGGGTGAGAATTATGAATGGACCGATATGTATGCTGGATTTGCTAAGGATGCAGAGGAAGAAGGCTTTACTGCATTAGCTGCAAAATTCCGCAGAGTGGCAGACATTGAGAAATCCCATGAAGAACGTTATCGTAAATTATTAAGTAATGTTGAGATGCAGCAGGTATTTGAGAAGAGTGAACAAACCATGTGGGAGTGCCGTATATGTGGACATTTAGTCGTTGGCAAAAAAGCACCGGGTGTTTGCCCTGTATGTACATATAAGCAATCATATTTTGAGGTAAGAAAAGAGAATTATTAAACTTAATTTTATGTTTTAGAAGAAAACTTATAGTAAGAATCAAAACAGTTCCAAATATAACTCATATTTGGAACTGTTTTTTTAATAATAGGCAAGTGTGTCCTATTATTAAAAAACGCTCACTTAAGGATGCGCACTAACGCGCTTTGTATATCGCCAGCAAAGCTTGGCTTTTATCAATACACTGCATTAAAATATAATTATTTGATAGTGCAAATTAAGCCTTGTGTTAGTTGACCAAAATTTGGTTTTGTGTTAGTATAAATCGACAAATCATAAGGTTAAGCATTATATTATTTTAAGGAGGCTTTAAATGAAAGGTAAATTAAGGTTATTAGTGCTAGTAGTTGCAATGCTTTCAATGTTAATAGTTATAGGAGGCTGCTCAAAGAAGGACAAGGATTCATCGAATGATGAAACAAATAATCAAGTAGAGGATGAAGCTGATATTAATAATGCTACAGATAAGATGGATGCTTCTGCTGATAGTGAAAACAATGATATAGATTCTAGTGATATAGTAGATGAGGGAAATGAAGATAAGGAAATTGATGAAACAGAAGAAGAGCAAGTTAATGATTATATTGTCGGTGACCTTCCCCTAGCCCCCGAAGGTATTAAGGGTGTATTTGATTCTCTTGGTTTCTTACAGGCGGGAACCTGTATAAATGCCATGGCTATTAAAGATTATACAGACAATATACTCCAGAATTATAACAGTATAACCATGGAAAATGAGATGAAGCCAGATGCTATTTTAAATCAGGCAAAGAGTATTGAAGCAGGAGATATAGTCGTCGAATATACGAATAGAACAACATCCCTTCTAGATTGGGCTAAGACAAATGGCATTAAGGCCAGGGGCCATGTACTTATATGGCATAGTCAGACACCTCAGTGGATTTTTTATGAGGATTTTGACACTAATAAAGCGCTTGTCGATAGAGACACTATGCTATCAAGGATGGAAAGCTATATAAAGCAGAACTTTGAGTTTCTTGAAGCCCAGGGTTATATAGATATATTCTATGCCTATGATATAGTAAATGAAGCAATCGAAGACGACGGTTCTCTAAGAAAAAGTAAATGGCTAGATATAATAGGTGATGATTTTATTTGGCATGCATTCTACTTTGCTGATAAGTATGCACCTGACTATGTTAAGCTATATTATAATGATTTTAATGAGCAGTTTAAGACTAAGTATTTCGTGGAGCTAGCTGAGTCATTAGTGGATGAGGATGGTAGAAGCTTGATTGATGGCTTAGGATGTCAGGGGCACCTATATACCAAGGATTCTATTGATCAATACATAAAAATGCTAGAAGCCTTCAAAGCTACTGGCCTTGAGGTTCAAATAACAGAACTTGATATAAGTCTTGGAACTTGGACGAATATATTACAGGCTACAGATGAGAACCTTAGAGAACAGGGACAGTATTACTATGAATTCATAAGTAGAATAGTTGAAGGCAACAAAGCGGGAACAACTAATGTAAGTGGCATAACATTCTGGGGAGTTTCAGATGGTTTGTCTTGGAGAAGAGAAAGAAGTCCATTACTGTTTGATCTTAAGTCTAAACCGAAATACTCCTACTTTGGAGTGGTACAGGATAAAGAGAACGCGGGATATTAATTTATTTGTATAAAATATATATAGCCCTTTCATACTTTATTAAGTGGTATCAAATAATTAAGGGATAAAAAGTTATTTAAATATATTATTTACTTTATAAAAGGGTTACCTATTTGATATGATCCGTTTTAAGTAGACGGGATATATAAGAAAAACTACTTAAGGGGAAACTTATCACTATAGGTAACTTTATTATTTTATATAAATTGATTAGATATTGATTAGATTAATATAAGAAGATGCTGTGTCCATAAATATAATAACAAGGAAAAAACTGTATGGTACTTAGAGAAGTGAATTTAACTTTTTTATGTAGAAAACTGATAATCAAAGGATCTTACTTCTATTCATGAGTCCACAGAGGTTATAGAGAGATTATCAAAGGATGCCAATCGATTCACAATAGAAGGCTTAGAACAGGTTGAATTACTTTCACAGAAGTCTGACATTACAATGAATTCTACAAATACTGTTACTGAAATGGTATTTGAAACAAATGAAAGCATGAAGCAAATAGACGCTATCTCTAATACAATAGATATGATTACGGGGCAAACAACTCTATTGTCACTAAACGCTTCAATAGAAGCGGCTAGAGCTGGTGAAAGTGGAAGAGGCTTTGCTGTAGTTGCTGATGAAATAAGAAAGCTTTCTGAACAGTCGAAAGCATCGACAAACAAGATAAAGAAGATTGTAGAAGAAATTAGCGATAAAACCGAGCAATCTGCACAAGCTATGGAAGAAACTAATAAGAACGTCCAGGAACAGCTGTCACTTGTTATTAGAACAAAGGATGCATTTCAGGAAATAATGGCCGCAGTACATTCTTTGTCGGATAAAGTAAGTGAAATAAAGAGCTCTGTAGATGGTATCAATATTAAAAAAGATAATGTCGTTAGCCAAATTGAGAATATATCCGCTATATCGCAGCAGTCTGCATCGGCAACAGAAGAGGTTACTGCATCAACAGAACAGATTGCTTCGACCATGGAAGATATAACCAGTAACGCAGTTGAATTAAAATTACTATCAGATCAACTAAAGGAAAAACTAAGCGTGTTTAAGTTTTAAGACTCAAAATAAGAATCATTTTTGAGATGTAAAATAATGCAAAGTGACTATAAAAGATAGAAGAAAGAGCTGCCTTATTTCACCAGGTGGCTCTTTTGGTATAATTTTATACTTACTTTTTGATAAAAATATTATTTATTTTGCAGAGCATTCTCATGAATATCTTCTGTTTATTAGTAATCAAAGAATAAATTCCTTAAAACCTATAATAATATAAATGATTGTATTATTTGGAGGTATAAAATGAATGAGGGATTAGTAGTTGTTGTTAGGGCGATAATAAGCTTTTTTACCTTATTGATATTTGCTAGGATTTTGGGAAAAGAGCAAATCAGCCAATTAACTTTTTTTGATTATATTGTAGGAATTACCATAGGTTCCATAGCCTCAGAAGCCACTGTTGATTTATCGAGTCGAGTGTGGCCACACTTTGTTGGTATAGCATCATGGTCGGTATTGGCGTACTTGATGCAGTATATAACTTTAAGATGGCGATATGCAGCAAAGATTATAGAGGGAGAGCCTGTTATAGTCATTATGAATGGTAAGATTATGGACAAAGTATTAAAAAAAATGAAGTTCAGGATTACTGATATTTTAGAGTTACTTAGAAATCAAGGAATTTTTGATTTGAATGAGGTGGAATATGCTATCCTTGAGCCAAATGGCAGTCTGTCTGCTCTTAAAAAGCCTGAATATTTGCCCCTAACACCAAAGGACATGAATATAGAAGTAAAGCCAACAGGATTAAGCACAGAGCTAATCTATGATGGAAAGCTAATTGAGGAAAATCTTAGACAGATGAATAAAGATAAAAAATGGCTTATGAATCAGTTAAAAAAACATGGAATTAAGGATGTATCTGAAGTATTTTTATTCACTTTAAATGATGCGGGAAGTATTTATGTTGACAAATACAATGATAATATAAAGAAGATCAAGGATATAGGCGATTATAAGGGTCCTTATTGAGAGGAGGTAGGCAGTGAGACGATTATTAATTATTATTATTCCTATTGTTACATTACTTTTGTTTATTCTTATAATGTTTAGTGGAAATATATTAAAGAGACCATTGGGTGAGGATGATGATATACCAAGGTCGATTGATGATATTATAGAAGCGGTTGATAGTGAAGCATGGGATGAAGCTGATGGTAAGCTTCAGGCTTTGGAAAGCGCTTGGGATAAGGTTATAATAAGAGTGCAGTTCGCCTCAGAAAGAGATGAAATCAATGGATTAACTACAAGTATTGCTAGATTAAAGGGAGCCTTAAAGGCAGAGGATAAGGCTGGGGCATTGATGGAGTTATATGAAGCATATAACCACTGGGTAGAATTGGGAAATTGAACCGTCGCATACTTACTTGCATTCTACAAATAATTAATTTATCATTAGTATTATAAGACTATGCATATTAAAGATGAATTATTATATAGACTGGAGATATTTGATGAAAAAGCTTGTAATCGGGATATTAGCCCATGTGGATGCAGGTAAAACTACTTTGGCGGAAAGTCTGCTATATCAAACCGGGAGTATTAGAAAGCTTGGTAGAGTAGACCATAAGAATGCATTTTTAGATACCAATGAGCTGGAAAGGGAGAGAGGAATAACCATTTTTTCAAAGCAAGCGGTATTTTTATATAAGGATTTTAATGTTTCATTGCTTGATACTCCAGGACATGTGGATTTTTCCGCAGAAATGGAACGGACTCTACAGGTACTTGACTATGCCATACTAGTTATAAGTGGTAGTGAAGGGATACAGGGACACACTGAGACATTATGGAGACTACTTTCGAGATATAATATACCTACATTTATATTCATTAATAAAATGGACTTGGAGGGAGCAAATAAACAGAAACTTATGGAAGAGCTTAAGGGGGTTCTTTCTGATGGATGCGTGGATTTCAGCTATGACCAGGATTCTGAAATTTTTATGGAGGATCTGGCCATATGTGATGAGGATTTACTTGACCATTATATTGAGTCAGGAATTATAGAAAAAAATGATATAGCGAAACTGATAAGGGAAAGAAAAGCATTTCCATGCTATTTTGGCTCGGCATTAAAGCAGAATGGTGTATATGAATTTCTTAATGGCTTAAGAAAATATACCTTAGCAAGAAAGCATACAAGAGAATTTGGCGCCAAGGTATACAAGATTTCAAGGGATGAGCAGGGCAATAGACTTACCCATATGAAGATAACTGGTGGCAGTCTTAAGGTAAAGATGTCGATAACAAACCAGAAGGATAGTTCCCTAAATTCAAGTTCCTTTGATATGTGGGAGGAGAAGGTAGATCAGATAAGAATATATTCAGGTAATAGATATGAAGCTTTGGATGAGATAGGAGTAGGGGATATCTGTGCTGTTATAGGCCTTTCTAAGACCTATCCCGGTCAGGGACTTGGGATAGAGAACGATCTGGATATGGCACAGCTTAAGCCCGTTTTAACCTATCAGCTTATATTACCAGATCAGTATAGTGCATTTCGTATGCTTACCCAGCTTAAAGAGCTTGAAGAGGAAGATCCCACACTTCATATAGTTTGGTATGAAAAGCTTCAGGAAATACATATTCAGCTTATGGGCGAGGTTCAGATAGAGATTTTAAAAAGGCTTATAAAAGAGCGCTTTGATGTTGATGTTAAGTTTGGTGTAGGTAATATATTGTATAAAGAAACCATAGCTAGGCCTGTGGTTGGGGTAGGGCATTTTGAACCTTTACGTCATTATGCTGAGGTTCATCTTCTTTTGGAGCCACAGGAGACGGGGACAGGTCTTATATTTGATAGCAAATGTTCAGAGGATATATTGGATAGAAGCTGGCAAAGATTGATTTTAACTCACTTAGAAGAAATAGAACATATCGGTGTACTTACGGGTTCACCTATTACAGATATGAAGATCACCTTAATATCGGGTCGTGCACATCTTAAGCATACTGAGGGCGGTGACTTTAGGCAGGCAACATACAGGGCAGTAAGGCAAGGATTAAAGAAGACAAAGAGTCTACTACTTGAACCATTTTATCATTTTAGATTAGAGGTTCCCTCAGAGAATATAGGACGGGCTATGACCGATATTCAGAATATGAAGGGAAGCTTTGAACCACCGCATATATATGAGGATAAAGCAATACTTATAGGTAATACTCCTGTAGCCACAATGGCTAGCTATCAGATAGAGGTAAATGCTTATACCAGGGGAAGAGGTAGTTTATTCTGTACCCTGGGTGGCTATCAACCCTGTCATAATGAGGTGGAGGTAATAGAAAGAATAGGCTATGACAGTGAATTGGATCCAGATAATCCTACGGGATCGGTGTTTTGCACCCACGGGGCAGGATTTATAGTCAGCTGGGATCAGGTGGAAAACTATATGCATATTGAGAACTCTATGAAGGAGTTATTTCCTGATAGGATAGATGGTGAAAATCAGGATACATATTCAGATAGGCCTAATGATTCTGCCTTTAATCATGAGTCTAGGGCATCTAACTTCTCGAAGGATAAATTTGATTTCTGGAAAGAGGATAAAGAACTCGAGGAAATATTTACAAGGACATTTGGTCCTCTTAAACCGAGTGCTATCTATAATCCGGGTAGATTAGGATATGAAAATAAACCCAAGGGAATAAATACTTCACAGGAGGGCAAGGGGCAATATAGAAGCATCAAGTCAAAGGAGCCTATACGTGAATATCTCTTAGTAGATGGTTATAATATAATATTTTCATGGGAAGAGCTAAATGAGCTAGCAAAGGACAATTTGCATGCAGCAAGATATAGCCTTATGGAGATATTAAGCAATTACCAGGGGTTTAAGAAATGTATTGTTATTTTAGTATTTGACGCATATAAGGTTAAGGGTGGGGTAGGATCAATTCAAAAGTACCATAACATAGAGGTGGTATATACCAAGGAAGCAGAAACCGCTGACCAATATATAGAGAAGGTAACTCACGATATTTCAAAGGACAATCATGTTACAGTGGCAACCTCCGATGCCCTAGAGCAGTTAATAATCTTCAGTCAGGGAGCCAATAGACTATCTGCGAATGATTTAAAGGATGAAATACTGCGAGTCAATAAGACGATTCGCAGTGAATATCTTGAAAAGCACTCCAATGGTAGAGTAAATATCAGGGAGCAATTTCCCGATGAAGTAATAGAATTCTTGGAGGAGGATAGTTAACATTTCTGTAATGGTGTCAAGAACCATTACAGAAATGTTATGGTATATTATTAATGCTCCTCATCCTCTTTTGTCATATGGATAGTTCCATGAGGATGATTTGGTGGGGCATAAATTGAATAAAGCTTTATAGGTACATTTCCAGTATTAATTAAATTGTGCCACATACCTGCAGGTATTAATATTACATAATCCTTGCCAACTCTTTGCTGATAGCATAGATTTTTTTTGTCCTCACCCATCATGACAAGGCCTTGACCTTGTTCTAATCTAAGGAATTGATCGACATCAGGATGCATTTCCAAACCAATATCGTCACCTACATCAATACTCATAAGAGTCAGCTGCAGATATTCACCTGTCCATAAGGCTGTACGAAAGGTGTTATTTTGAAGAGCGGCATCATTGATATTTGTAACAAATGGTTTTGGACCTTGGTCTCTAGAAGCTCTATAGGGCCGTCTACCCTGGTAATAGCTTTTTCTACTTGAGTCCTCTGTGCTATATCTATTATTGTATGGTTTATTATCGTAATACATCGATACTTTTCCTTTCATTATCCCAAATCTTTCTACTATATCATATGTATTAAATATTTAATAGGTGATTATAGGTGTCTGCCAATCGGTACCCGGTACCGTACCGGGTACAGTACCGGGTACAATAAAAACTAACAAATATTTTTGATTATATTTCGTAATTATATGCAAGTGTACAAAAATACTATGAATATATGTAAATTGGTTGATATTTATTTTAAAATGAGTATAATATCAGAAAATAGCAATTAATAAAGGGGAATTCCAATGTTGGTTACAAAACTGATGAAAAATAATAATGTGAATTTTGGCACTGGAGCGGGTTTTGCACCGGTTTATTGGAATAACCATAATTTGACAATGCTTTATAGGCAGCGATTATTCTTAAAGGATTCATGATAGGGGTATATGAATATAAGAGTTAACCGGTGTTAGTAACATACAGACACCGGCTTTTTTTATAATAGGAAAGGGAGAGGAAAATGAAGGAATTTAGGGAGAACACTGAAACTA
>CAZODB010000001.1:22653-25211 GCA_964578425.1 uncultured Herbinix sp. | reverse complement strand
TTATAATAGGAAAGGGAGAGGAAAATGAAGGAATTTAGGGAGAACACTGAAACTATCAAGAGTTTTTATGATGTTGGTCCTTTACAGGAATGGGAGAGAACTAGCGAGAAAGAAATCGAGTATATCATTACCTCCAAAATGCTTAGTAGGTATATAAATCCTGGAGAGAAAGTGCTTGATATAGGCGGGGGTCCGGGAAGATATTCAACTTGGCTTGCTTCCTGTGGCTGTGATGTTACACTATTTGATTTGTCTGAGGGGAATATCGCCTTAGCTAAGACAAAAGCAAAAGAATTAGATGTATCTATTAAAACTATCTGCGGAAACGCCCTTGATGAAAGCTTATATCCTGAAGAAAAATATGACCATATTCTGGTTATGGGTCCTATGTATCATTTGTTTACTTATGAAGATAGAAAGAAAGTAATTGATATTGCTCTATCACATCTTAAGAAGAATGGCAAAATCTACATAGCTTTTATTAATCTTTTTGCAGGCTTATTATATTATCTAGATGCAGATAAGTATGGATTTAAGCAACAGCTTGAGGTTGATCCATCATATGGTCATTGCCTTTTAGAAAATAAGGGATGGAATGGTAAGGCATTTACAGAAGCCAGATTTGAAGCGCTACCTGAAATAAAGAGATTTTGCAATTCTTTTGGCTTAAAGCAAATAAATATATTCGGACAGGAGGGCTTCTTGGGACCATTCATACATCAGCTTGATAATTTGGAAGAGCCTCATAGGAGTCTATGGATTGATTACGCATATCGTATGTGTGAAATGGAGGATTACCTAATAATGTCGGCTCACATCATGTATATAGGGGAAAGATAAAGCAGCAGTGCCAGGCACCGTATAAATCGGTAGCTGGCACAGTTGGTTTTATGCGTATTTCTTTGAGGAAATCTGAGTCTCTAGGTCGGTACCAGGTACAGTATTATTTAGTATCTGGTAGCTCTGCTCGTGGTATTGCTCATCATGGCGTAGCTTTATATCCATATACTCATTATATTCGCGCTTGTTAATATTCATTAACTTAAGGTTATGTGATGATGAGGTACTCATTATTATTTCAGTATGGTACACTTGGTTGTTCCAATTGTTTGCTTCAAACACTTTATCAACTCCTATATTACATTGTATAGCTGGCAGCATTAATTACTTGTGTATTCTCTTGATAGAGACCAAGTGCATCTTCCTCTTTATCTAATGCCTCAAGTCCTCCCATTTCCTTTTCACTAATAATGCCAACATCCTCAGACACCAGTTCAATTACTTCCCTTTGTGCAGGGCTACATGATATAAAACCGCAATCGATGAATTGAAGTTTTTCTTTGATTTCTGATGGTATAATATCCGTATCTAGCTTTACCATTCCACAATCAA
Organism: uncultured Herbinix sp.; assembly: GCA_964578425.1. Classification (GTDB taxonomy): domain Bacteria; phylum Bacillota; class Clostridia; order Lachnospirales; family Lachnospiraceae; genus Mobilitalea. The sequence goes on along the minus strand of CAZODB010000001.1, from coordinate 23,819 downwards.
GAATTGTTACACCATCATCATTATCCATTAAAGTCTGCTTACTGATTTTTAGTATACCCTTATCTGCAATTATATTACCTTTAATTTTCTTTATATCATTATATTCAGCATCTAAATTGAGTAACTTATCTTCAAGTTTATCTGCGATTAAAATAGAGCCGGTAACCCGAATACCGACAAGCTTACTTAAAGCATTCCCACTATCTGATGTAATTATAAGGTCCCCATCTACGTATAATTTATTCCCGTTTTTGTTAACCATAAGGTCACTTAAATTACCTCCCTGAACGTAACGATAGTCTGTAGGTATCACATTTATGTCGGTTTCATCTTCAAAAAGATGTACTCCTTCCTCTAAAAGAGCCTCAGCTATGATAGCCCTCTTTGTAATAAAAGATGTACCTCTTTTAACAAGCGAAGACATATCAAGAGCATCGTCAGCTATTATGACCTTATTCTTAACATAGTATTTTGCTTGCTTTGCCTTAACAATAAATGCTTTATCAAGTATAAGCTTATTCTTTAAGCAAATAGCATCTGATGGATAAGTACTGGTTGAACCATTTACCTTTAATATTGGTAGATGATTTTGAAGTCCGGAAGGATAAGTGATAGAGCCATTTACAAGTATAGACGCAAATGTTGTAAGTGCTTCCTCAGAATCCTTCTCGATTTGTAGTGACCCGTTTACTATGAGAACAGTAGGTTTCGCCATAATTGTATCCTTTGATATTTGATAGTTACCATTTTGAATATTAACCTCAGCATCATCGGCAATTTCAAACATATCTGCCACATTTATTGTTACATGAATGCGGGAGAGTAGCTCCTTGGATTTTGCTGAAACTAATATGGAAGCTGCATTTATTTCAATGCTTTCATATGAATTTAAGGTTTCCTCTGTTACCGATCTGGTATCACAAATAGCAGCATTAACTAATAATTTTTTCTTCTCCATCTTATTCACCTTTGCCTTTCTGATTTAAATATAATTTTGATATTTTCTTTCTTGCTGATGACAATCTAGCCCTCACTGTGGAAGACGGAAGGTCATAAATTTTTCCCAATTCTGTAGAATTATATCCTTCCATATACCTAAGCCAAAACAGTTCTCTTTCTTCATACGGGAGCTGACCACACAATTGTCTGACCATTACCTCACTTAA
>CAZODB010000001.1:19676-22553 GCA_964578425.1 uncultured Herbinix sp. | reverse complement strand
CTCTTTCTTCATACGGGAGCTGACCACACAATTGTCTGACCATTACCTCACTTAAGTCATCCTCTGTTATGAGATCTAGCTGCGGTATAGGCTCCTTATTAATGCGCCTCATCCTGTCTATAAATATATTTTTTGCCGTCTTGTAAAGCCATGAACGACACTGGGATTTAGTAAGATCATTTAGAATATGAGCATTTTCTAATGCTCTCATAAATGCATCATGAACAATATCCTCAGCTAAAGCACGGTTATTGGAGGTAAGATTAATGCTATACCATAGCAGCTGATTATGATAATCTCTATATAGGCTTTCTATCATTTGTTTATCCTCCTTTTTGTGCTTATACTAATAAAACGAATAAGTAAGCTAAAGTGTTGATGTAAATAAAAAATTCTGTACCAGGCACGGTACCAGGTACCGTACCTGGTATAGAAACACCGATTTATTGACATCAATTGATTTTTTTGCTATATTGACCTTAATTTCTATGTATATTCTATATTGATTATTATATACGAAGCTAGCTGATTTTCATATACAGGAGGTTTTATGGCGAAAAAAGAGTATTATTCACTTTCAAAGCATGACAGGGTGGAAAGACTAAAAGAAATCACTCTGGTTTTTCTTAAGCTTGGTGTGACTGCTTTCGGTGGACCAGCTGCTCATGTAGCCATGATGGAGGAAGAAATAATAAGTAAAAGGAAATGGATAAGTAAAGAGAAGTTCATGGATTTTTATGGAGCAACCAATTTACTTCCGGGTCCAAATTCCACTGAGTTAGCCATTCACCTAGGATATGAAAGGGGAGGAATCTTAGGCCTTATTATTGGAGGAGTATCCTTTATACTACCTGCCATGTTAAGCGTAATTATTCTGGCTATTATATATGGTAGATATGGCGAGTTGCCTGAGATAACGGGAATATCCTATGGCATCAAGCCAGTGGTAATTGCGGTTATTCTTCAGGCCTTAATCCGCCTAGCAAAATCTGTACTTAAGAATATACCTATTATTGTAATTAGTATAATAGTTGTAGTATTATCGTTTTTAGGACTACATGAAATTTTTCTACTGGCATCCGCAGGCGTAACCATGATGTTAGTAGTAAATAGAAAAAAGCTAAAAGCCAATAAACTACCAATGATTGCGACATATTTTCCTATATTTTCAGTTGGGATAAATAATAGCGTCGACAAGCATATTTCACTGCCCAGTGTATTTCTTAATTTTCTTAAAATAGGATCTGTTTTGTATGGTAGTGGTTACGTACTATTAGCATTTATGGAAGCAGATTTCGTTGAACGACTTGGACTAATTACAAGTGAACAATTGATTGATGCGGTATCTGTAGGGCAAATTACTCCTGGACCTGTATTTACTACAGCTACATTTGTAGGATATCTTATTAAGGGAATGCCTGGAGCAATACTTGCCACAATCGGAATATTCTTGCCTGCATTCATTTTGGTAGGAGCACTTAACAGAGTAATTCCTAAGCTTCGGGAGTCAACCTGGTTTGGAGGGTTTCTGGATGGCTTGAACGGTGCTTCACTGGCATTAATGGCCGTTGTCAACTGGAAGCTAGGTATTTCATCTATTATTGATATGCCCACAGCTATATTAGTAGGGGTATCCTTACTATTGGTATTTCGATTTAAAATTAATTCGGCCTGGCTTATATTAGGAGGCGGACTTATTGGTTATCTCTTGACCATATTATAATATCGGTACCAAATTTCGGTACCGGGTACAGCCCGTTTTGGTACCGGGTACAGTCCGATTTTGTACCTGGTACCGAGGAGTAGTTACCGGGTACGAGTAGGAAAAGGAAAGAAGGTATTACTATGAAAATAAACATAACTTATATTAATCACAGCGGATTTTTACTAGAGTGGGACAATTGTTATTTTCTGTTCGATTATTATAAGGGGCAGATTCCCATCTTAGATAATGATAAAATGCTTGTGGTATTTGTTAGCCACGGGCATGGAGACCATTTTAACCCGGATATTTTCAAGTTATATAAGGAACATCCTAAGATAACTTATCTTATTTCCTCGGATATTAAGTTAAATGAAGGAACGTACCAAAAGTATGGTATTACAGAGGAAACGTCTAGTCTTATTAAGGTCGTAAAGCCATATCAGACATATGAGCTCTTTGATGAGAATTACAATAGTATCCTTATAGAAACGCTAAAATCAACCGATAGTGGAGTCGCTTTCCTAATTCGGTATAAAGAAAAAACCATCTATCATGCTGGGGATTTAAATCTTTGGGTTTGGAAGGGTGAGGATAAGCAATATAACAACAATATGAGAGCAAATTTCCATAAGGAAATATTAAAGCTTGAGAATATTAATATTGATATTGCTTTTGCTCCTTTAGATCCGAGGCAGGAGGAGTGGTATGGTCTGGGTATGGATGCACTTCTTAATAGTGCAAACGTAAACCTTGTATTTCCTATGCATTTTTGGAATAAACCCGAAATAATTCAAAAGTATATAAATGAAAGCAATGCAGATAAATTATCTGCTATAATTATGGATATAGAGCAAGAAGGACAGACCTGGAGTATTGAAATCTGATTCCTTAAAATTAGCATAAAGAATAGACTTAATGGTTCACCATAGAGTCCAAAGAATAAGGAAAAGCACCAAAGATAAGACCGGAGAGCAAAACCAAAGACAAAACCAAAGACAAAACCAAAGACAAAACCAAAGACAAAACCAAAGACTAAATCAAAGGTAAAACCAGATAGAGTTAACCAGAGAGCGTTAACCAGAGAGACAAAACCAGAGATATTATACCAGAGAGACAAAACCATGCATATCTTAGTATAAGAAATGGAGTCTTATATGCCAATAGACAATAAT
>CAZODB010000001.1:17831-19576 GCA_964578425.1 uncultured Herbinix sp. | reverse complement strand
AACCATGCATATCTTAGTATAAGAAATGGAGTCTTATATGCCAATAGACAATAATAAAAAACAAGATAGTAAGAGTTCGCGGGATTTATCTCTCGAATGTATTGCTAAGATTCATACGGATTTCCCTGAGAAGTTCGGAGTGCCGAGACAAAGCGGAATTATAGAGGAATTAAAAGCCGCTATCATATTTGAAAAGAAATATCGCAATCCTGATGCATTAAGAGGTTTAGATGGCTTCTCGCATGTTTGGCTAATATGGGGCTTTCATCAAAACAACCGAAATGTCTGGGCTCCCATGGTGAAACCGCCTCGCCTAGGGGGTAATAAGCGTATGGGAGTATTTGCAACCCGCTCACCTAATCGGCCTAATGCACTGGGGCTTTCTTCGGTAAAGCTTGATGGAATTGATAATCATAGAGATTATGGTCCGATAATTCATGTGTCAGGAATTGACCTTGTAGATCAGACACCAATATACGATATTAAGCCGTATTTGGCTTATACTGATAGCCATCCAGATGCCTTAGGAGGTTATCTAGATGCCATGGAAGAAAATAGGCTGCATGTAGAATTTAGGGAAGAGCTACAAGTTCAGATTCCTGTTAAGTATCACAAGGCTCTTATAGAAATATTAACACTGGACCCAAGACCGTCTTATCATGATGATCCTGAAAGAATCTATGGCTTTTATTTCGCAGGATATAATATAAGATTTAAGGTAAGGGATAAATATTTATCTGTATATGAGATCACTAAGCTGTAAGGTAAGAAATAATATCTGGTACTGGTTTTTGGTAAAAAGTTAATCCTACATTTTTTTGCTAATAAGTTAATCTAGTCAAGATTGTATAAGCAAAGCTAATGTGATAAAATATGAGTGTATTTACTAGTTTACTGGAGATAAAACTTACTTACAGAAGGAGATGATGCTATGGCTATGTATGAGATGAAGCCGGATTATTATACTGGGATAAGCTTTGTGGATGAAGAGCACAAGAAACTATTTGAGATAGCTAATACAATTTATGAATTATTAATTGACGAATTCATACCTGATAAGTATGATTATATCATGGAAGTAGTCAATGAGCTTAAGGATTATGCAAAATATCATTTTGAACATGAAGAAAAACATATGATTGAAATAAATTACAGAAGATTTCTATCACATAAGGTTCTCCATGATGGATTCATAGAAACAATAAATGAATACGACGCTGAAATCGTAGACGAGAATCAGAGAGAATCTTTACTGGAATTGTTGGACTTTCTGACTACATGGCTAGTAGAGCATATACTTAAGCAGGATAAGCTTTTTGTAGAATAAAAAGAAAATATATAAATACATAATATTAAGGAGAGAATACTATGGCTATGTATGAGATGAAACCGGAGTATTATACCGGAATTAATTTTATTGATGAAGAACACAAGAAACTATTTGAGATTGCTAATACTGCCTATGAGTTATTAATGAATGAATTTATTCCTGATAAATATGATTATATCATGGAAGTTGTAGATGAACTTAGGGATTACACAAAGTATCACTTTGACCATGAAGAAGACTATATGAATAATATAAAGTATAAGAGGCTCTTATCGCAAAAGGTTTCTCATGATGATTTTATAGAGAAGATTAATGCATATGATTCAGAGATAGTTGATGAGAATCAAAGAGGATCTTTATTGGAACTTCTTGATTATTTGACAACCTGGCTGGTGGAGCATATCTACAAGCAGGA
>CAZODB010000001.1:10258-17731 GCA_964578425.1 uncultured Herbinix sp. | reverse complement strand
AATGCCAGATCAAGAGTTCTATACATTTAGTGAATATATACGTAAGGATCAGGATGCTCTTTCTCCCTCAGCCGAGGATTATATGGAAATGATATATAGACTCTCAAAGGAGCAAGGGTTTACCAGGGTTAGCGCCTTGGCAGAAGCTCTTAATGTACAACCTCCATCAGTTACAAAAATGATACAAAGGCTTTCTGAGATGAAGCTTATAATATATGAAAAATATGGAGTTATTATACTAGAGGAAGAGGGTAGTATATTAGGAAAAGAACTTCTAAATAGACACAATCTTGTTATGGACTTCTTATCTATTTTGAATATAAATGAAGGACTTTTAGCTGAGACTGAAAAAATAGAGCATACAATAAATGGTGATATCCTTTTGGGAATAAAGGACCTTGTGAACTTTTTTAATGATTATCCTGAGCTATTAAATAAATTTAATCATTATCGTAATAGGAAAGATAAGGAACTATAGAAAGTGCCTTATCTTCCTTGTGAAATAGCCCCTACTGCAAGGCTAAAGCTTATGCCCAACCGAACAATCTAAATACTAGTGTGGTAAATAAGCATACTATAACTGCAATTCCAGTTGGTATAATAGCTGATAGAGCTGTCCATTTTATGCTACCAGTCTCTTTTTTTATAGTTAAAAGTGTAGTAGCGCAAGGCCAATGAAGTAAGCTAAATAGCATAGTGTTTAAGGCGGTAAGATAGGTCCAGCCATTATTAGTAAGAATACGCCTAAGGGAATCAACACTTTCAAATTCAATTATTGAACCGGTGGATAGATAGGACATTAATAGTATAGGAAGGACAATTTCATTTGCTGGAAGCCCTAGTATGAAGGCCATAAGGATATAGCCATCAAGACCTATTAATTTAGCGGCAGGGTTTAAAAACAAAGCTACGTGGCCAATTATACTTAAATCGCCAATATATATGTTTCCTAGAATCCAAGTAATAGCCCCTGCGGGAGCTGCTATTATGATAGCTCTCCAAAGAACGAATAAAGTTCTATCTATAATAGATGTATATAAGACCCTACCTATCCTTGGAACCCGATAAGGGGGTAGTTCCAGCGTGAAGGTAGAGGGAATGCCCTTAAGTATAGTTTTAGATAGAAGGTAGGATACTAATAAGGTGATGAAAATGCCTACTATAACTAAGCCTGTTACTGACAGAACAGGTAAAATACCGTAGCCAAAGCCCTCACGTGACACCAAAAAAACTGTAGAAATAGCTATAAGTGTAGGAAACCTTCCGTTACAGGGAACAAAATTATTCGTGAGAATTGCAATTAACCTTTCCCGAGGAGATTCGATAATTCTGCATGCTATTACTCCTGCTGCATTGCATCCAAATCCCATGCACATTGTTAAACATTGCTTTCCATGAGCACAGGCCTTCTTGAATAAATGGTCCATATTAAAGGCAACTCTCGGAAGATAACCCAGGTCCTCCAGTATAGTGAAAAGAGGAAAGAAGATTGCCATGGGTGGTAGCATAACTGCTATCACCCAGGCTAGGGTTCTATATAGCCCCAAAACCAATAATCCATGGAGCCAATCCGGTGTGTTTATAAACTCGAAAAGTATAGTAAGCCTACCTTCAATCATTGTGAAAAAATTAGAGAGAAGAGAAGAGGGATAGTTAGCTCCGCTTATGGTTATCCAGAATACTAATGCCAAGGTTAAAATCATTAATGGAATGCCGAATCTTTTCGAGGTTATATAATCATCTATTATTCTGTCCCGATTTCTTTTTTTACTATTTGCCTTTACATAGCTCTCGTTAACATCTTCAACCTTCTTATACAGCTCTCTTGTTATTTTATCTCTAATAGCTTGCTTATCCTTAGTAATATCTGATTCGGTTAGTATATTACCAATATCAATAAGAGTTTCTTCGAATAGAAATTCATTTAGAGAGTTAATTAGTTTTTCATCACCATCAATTATCCTAAGAGCTATCCATCTGGGGTTTATATCACTTGAATATTCCTCTACTAATGGACTAATCCTATTAAGCAATTCTTCATATTCCATATCATAATGAACAGTATTTGGTATAGGCTTAAGCTGGCCGGTAGCCAGCTGATATACTGCTTCCTTTAAATCACTTATTCCTACATTGCTTCTAGCAGCACAGAGTATAACAGGAATACCAAGCTCGTTTTGTAAGCCAATGGCATCAATCTCGATTTTCTTTTTCTTTGCCTCATCCATAAGGTTGATGCACAAGATCACATTATCAGTCAACTCCATTACCTGATAAACTAGGTTTAGGTTTCTTTCAAGACATGTTGCATCAGCCACAACAACGACAGCATCGGCATTACCAAAGCATATGAAATCTCTTGCCACCTCCTCTTCTGCAGATGAGGAAAACAAGGAATAGGTTCCTGGAAGATCCACTAGTATAAAATCCTTATCCTTATGCTTGAAATTTCCTCTGGCATTCACAACAGTTTTGCCAGGCCAGTTTCCGGTATGCTGATGAAGGCCTGTAAGTGAGTTAAATACAGTGCTTTTACCTGTATTAGGATTACCTGCTAAGGCTATAATGAACTGATTATCGTTTTTATCGATATGAAATATATCTGTTAAGGCAGAATTTTTAGTTGACTGAAATGTTAAGCCCATATTACCTCCATTTAATTAAATCTTTAATTTGGAAAACCTCGTTCACTGTATTGCAACCAATGAAGCTTCATCATTTCTTAGTGCTATCATTGCACCTCGTATATTAAATACCGTAGGGTCACCGGATGGGCCTCTTCTTATGACTTCAACTCTAGCGCCCTTAGTCAGGCCAAGAGCCAGCATTCTTTCCCGTAAGTAACCTGTAGAAGTCAAATTATCTACTCTAACAACGCTTCCGACAGAAGCATCATGAAGCTTTAACATAACATTTACCTCCAAAATTACATTTTACGCAACACTTAGTTGTGGATAAAAGTTTTAGCGTAAGCTAATATCATAATATGATACATAGAATTTGAGGTTCATAATATATGAAAATAAATCATAAAATTCTAAAATTATTGATATGTGTCAGAATACTGAATAAAAAGAGTCGTAAAGAATTTATGTCAAAACCGTGAATAAAGGAGATATAAATAATCTATTTCAAAACCCTGAATAAAGGAGATATAAATGACATATGTTATCTACCGTAAGTAGGTGATACATATGTCAAGAAGAGATGGAACTTGTCTTAAATACAAGATCAAAGCATATACAAGATATGGTACGGATATTTCCGAGATTTCATCCCCATGCAATATGGGCATGATAAAAATTTTTGATGGTAATTAATTTTATTCCCTAGCTGTAGAAAAATAATATCAATTATATATCTTTCATTATTTTCTTATAGATTTGATCAACCTTTGAAAAGTCCATAGCCTTTACATAGAAGGCTTCCAAATCATCATGGAGGAGCTTTGCTTGCTTGATATGCCCAGAGGCCGTAGCTATAAGATTATTGGCTTTATTAAGATGCAAGGTCATCTGATCCTTTATTAGCTCAGAGATAGGGAGCATTAAATCAGGAACAGCTTGATACTTAATGTCCCCTAATGAATGGAATTTATTTGCAGTGGTAATTGATATGGATGCCGAAGGAAATATTATATGATCAATTTTATCTGGTGTACGGATTGAGCAATAGCAGACAATATGTTCTAGACCTTCAAATGAGGCCGCCTGGTGTAGCTTTGATAATAGGATTTCTGAAGCCGCTCCCCAGATATCGGTGATTACATATATGGTTTTGGAAAGCTCTTCGATGGTATTACTAAAAAACACGGTTTCTCCCACGGACACAGCGCTAAGAAGTCTTTTTTTTACCTTACCTCTTCTAGAGCCCTTAAGCTCCTTTATTACTTTAGTTACAAATTCATTGATTGTATCCTTCAGTATATAATGCTGAGCAGTATTTATATTATTGTCAAGTAAGGCTGCTGCTGATGAAATACAAGAAGTGGCCATTTTATGACATGTGGAGATGGAATTACTTAAGTGTATTATTTCATTTTTATGTTGTATTAGAGTGGTATCATCCCAACAGTCAGCCATATTTATAATGATATCATAAGCCCCTGGGTATTCGGGGTCCATTATATGAGGAGATGTTGCGTCAACCATAGCTATACCTAAATAATGATCAATAAAAGCATCCAAGGAGCCAGGATCGCTGGCGCAATGGATATACTCTAGGGAGTGATTTTCTTCTTCAAAAACCTTTAAAACCCTTCTCATAAGAGAGCTTTTGCCGCTTCCTGGGCCTCCCTTTATTAAATAAAGTCTTTTTCCTCTAATAGGATCTCTTAGCTCATTGAATAAGGAGACGAATCCTTGTTTTGTGTTACTGCCTAATAGAAATCTAGTTTGCTTATCATTAGCCAAATAATCACCTCTCTTAATTGAATAGCAACAGATAATTTATATTCTGTCAAACCGCTCTTAATAATATTACAAATATAATTCGGTATTTCATATATAATTATCTTAATAACTATATGTTTACTTATATGCATACACCTTATAATATGAGCATATTTTCTTGCAATATAACAAAAAAAATGATATGCTCATACAGAATTATTTTATTAGTCCATCGAAGTTTATTGAGGCATTCGTGAACGTAGGGATGGTGAGGAGGAGAAGTTTAGTGTTGGAATTAATAAAGTCTATCATACTTGGTATAGTAGAGGGTATAACAGAATGGCTTCCTATAAGCAGTACAGGACATATGATTCTAGTCGAGGAGTTTATAAGGTTTGATTCTTCGGATGAATTTATGGAAATGTTTCGTGTTGTTATACAGCTGGGGGCAATTCTAGCAGTGGTATTATTGTATTTTCATAAACTTAATCCATTTTCACCAAAGAAATCAAAAAAAGAAAAAAAAGATACAATGAGTATCTGGTACAAGGTCATAGTCGGAGTAATACCAGCCGGGGTCTTGGGAGTACTGTTTAACGATTGGTTTGATAAGCATTTTTACAACTACATAATGGTTGCTGTTATGTTAATTGTATATGGTGTTTTATTTATAATGATAGAAAACAGAAACAAGGATAAAGTATCCAAGATAAACAGCTTTAGTGATTTGAGCTATAAAACCGCCTTCTTAATAGGCATAATTCAGGTTCTATCCTTGATGCCTGGAACCTCCCGCTCAGGAGTAACTATCCTTGGGGCAATATTACTTGGTGCATCACGAGGGATTGCTGCTGAATATTCATTTTTTATATCCATTCCTATTATGTTTGGAGCAAGTGCATTAAAGCTAGTTAAGTTTGGATTTGATTTTACAGGTATGGAGCTGGCGGTATTATTTACAGGTATGGCTGTCGCTTTCTTAGTATCTCTTATAGCTATTAAATTCCTTATAGGCTATATTAAAAGAAATGATTTTAAGGCCTTTGGATGGTATAGAATAGGGCTGGGTATACTGGTATTAGGCTACTATGTAATCAGTAAATAAAGGTAGATATAAGGGTTTATGATACAATTAAATAGAATTTAATTAGAGGATTATAGTAGACTTATAGTTTTGTTTATACACAGTTTATATACACAACCGGAATTCCATGGAGTTCCGGTTGTTCTTATTTGCAAACTTTGTTATAATTCTTCATTGTAAAGATCTATTATTTATCTTACCACAGATTTGAGCTATAGTGATGCTTAAAGTCCACATTGGATAATCCAGAAGGAGGAAAATCCTTCATTATAGTAGTTTGTAATTCTAGTTATCAGGGAGGATATATATGCGACAGAAAATACAAAAAAGCAATTCCGAGAGAAAGCTTTGGGCACAGTATGACGCCCTGCAGCTGGGCTCGGGTTGGGATGAAAGGGACATAACTAAGCCACAGATACTCATAGAGGATGTGTACGGTGACAGCCATCCGGGAAGTGTACATCTTAACCAATTGACTGAGCAGGCAAAATACGGAGTGTTTGAATCCGGCGGTTTTCCTGCACATTTTCATGCTACAGATATATGCGATGGCTGTGCTCAGGGACATGATGGGATGAATTATATATTAGCCTCTAGAGAGGCAATATGTGATATGGTAGAGCTTCATGGGTCTGCTACCCCTTGGGATGGACTGATACTTACATCATCCTGTGATAAATCTATACCCGCCCATCTGAAGGCGGCGGCAAGACTTGATATCCCTACTATATTTATTCCTGGGGGAAGCATGAGACCAAGCCCTTATATGGCTACATCCATGAGGGCGGGGGATATTTCCTTAAGGCAAAAAAGAGAGGGACAGATATCAGAGCAAGAGGTTAGAGATTATAAATTAACTGGTTGCCCGTCTTATGGAGCCTGTGCTTTCTTGGGAACAGCCAGTACTATGCAATGTATGGCTGAAGCATTGGGACTAGCCCTTCCCGGTAGTGCTTTACTTCCTGCAACCATGAGAGATATTCTACAGTATTCAAGAAATGCAGGAAGAGCAATTATGGAATTAGTTCATCAAGGCATAAGCAGCAGTATGATTATGACCAAGGAAGCATTTTACAATGCTTTTGTTATTCATAGTGCTATCGGCGGGTCAACTAACGCTATGATACACATGCCCTCTATAGCAAGAGAGCTGGACATCATGCTAGACCCTGAGGAAATAGGTGAAATCAACCATAGAATACCCCATATCGTAAATGTAACACCGAGCGGAGAGTTTCCTACAGAAGCCTTCTGGTTTGCAGGTGGGATACCAATGGTGCAATTTTATTTGAAGGATTATCTTTACCTGGATGTAATAACTGTTACTGGTAAAACCCTAGGTGAAAATTTAGAAGATTTACAGAAGGAGAATTTCTTTGCCCGTAATCTGGGTTATCTGGCTAACTACGGCTTATCAAGAGAACAGGTGATTATACCACCGGATAAAGCAAGTGAGATGGGTTCAATCGCTGTGCTGAAGGGGAATATTGCGCCTGAGGGTTCAGTGGTGAAATACTCTGCATGCGATAAGAAGCTATATAACCACAAGGGACCTGCCAGAGTTTTCGATTCCGAGGAGGATGCCCATAAGGCAGTGGTAAAGGGAGAAATTAATCCAGGTGATGTGATTGTCATACGCTATGAAGGACCAAGAGGATCAGGGATGCCGGAGATGTTTATGACTACAGAAGCCATAGTATGTGATCCAAGACTTAACGGTACAGTATCACTTATAACCGACGGTAGATTCTCGGGTGCTACCAGGGGTGCGGCTATAGGTCATATATCACCTGAGGCAGCAGTAGGTGGACCTTTGGCATATATTAGAGAGGGGGATATCATCGAATATGATATCTTAGCCAGAAGGATCAATTGTATAGGTGTAGAGGGTGAATTAAAAGATCCAGAGGAGATAGATCGTATATTTGAAGACCGTTCTTCTAAGCAAGGACTTGCTCCAAGACCCTTAAGAAGAGGGCTGTTAAAACGCTATACATC
>CAZODB010000001.1:2547-10158 GCA_964578425.1 uncultured Herbinix sp. | reverse complement strand
AATTTAGATATTAAAGCAAATCAAAGGATTTGGGACTTTGTTATAGAAGCTGGGATAGATGGTATTGTATTGATGGGAAGCACAGGAGAATTCTTTGCCATGACCATGGAGCAGAAAAAGGAGCTAATCCTTGAGGCTGTAAATCATATAAATCAACGGATTCCACTTATTGTCGGTACTGGATGTATGAGACAGGAAGATACAATAGAGCTTACAAGGTTTGCAGCAGATAAGGGGGCAGATGGTGTAATTATAGTCCCTCCTTATTACTTCTCCCTATCACAAGATAGTGTAGAGGATTATTTTGATGTAATTGCCCATGCAGTGGACACCAAAATATATCTATATAATTACCCTGAGCGGACAGGATATGATTTAACACCTGAGCTTATGCTTAGACTTCGTAGGAAGCATGATAATATAGTAGGCTGTAAGGATACAGTAGTGAATTTTGCTAATACCCGTAAGCTTATAGACACTATATTGCCTGAATTTTCTGATTTTGAGATATATTCGGGATATGATGATAATTTTGCTCACAATGTCCTAAGCGGCGGAAGCGGAGTGATAGGTGGACTTACGAACGTGGCCCCAGAAATCGGCACAGGCTGGGTAAAGGCATTCCATGAAAATGATATCAAGAAAATTTCATATTATCAAAAGCAGATAGATATCCTAGCGCAGCTTTTTGAATTCGGGGTACCCTTTGTTCCCCTTGTAAAAAAGGCTATGATAATACGGGGAATACCTATGGAGGATGTATGCACACCACCACTACAAAATCCAACTGAGGAACAAGTCGCGCGTATTTATGAAATTTTAAGTAGGGTAGGAATAGAATAATATAGTTGTTATTTATATATTAAATAATCATTTAAATGGACTTGTATGTAAATTAATCATACAAGTCCATTTAATATATCAAGGTATCTATTCAATACTAGTAAATGCAAATAACTTACTTAGTATAATTATCAAAATACCCCTGAACCAGTACAAAGGGTGTTCCCTTATCACCGCTTCCCGATGTAAGGTCACATAAGGAGCCAATTAAATCAGTTAAGCGTCTTGGGGTTGTACCTTGGGATGCCATATCTCCTACAAGATTATCCCCCTTATGGCGGATATATTCTGAAATGGCTTCCTTTAATTCATCACCCTGTAGATGGGCGAAGTCATTGTCTGCAAGGTATTTTAGTTTAATCTCATTAGGCTGTCCTTCTAAGCCGTCTGTATAAGCAGGAGATACGACAGGATCTGCAAGCTCCCATATCTTGCCTATGGGATCCTTAAAGGCTCCGTCACCATATACCATAGCCTCTACCTTTTTCCCGGTATGTTCATATAACCTCTGACTTATCCCATCTACAATTGGTTGGCAATCCCGGGGAAAAAGCTTAACTGTATCCTCTGTAGCTTTATTGCACCCTAAGAGTCCATAGGTCTCATTATAGCCGCTACCATCTAAAGATGAGGTAAGGATATCGTCAAGGCTATAGATAGTTTTTGCTCCAGCTTGAGTAAGAAGTCTTTTTGTTCTTTCTCTAGAGTGAATATCACAGCACAGGACATGCTTAGTATGATTCAGTATTGCACGGCAATCATTTGCTAGTAATATATCAACCTCACAGCCTTCATCTATAATAATGTTTTTATAATATTCAATATAATCTACACCTGTAAAAGGATGCTTATAGCAACCAAAAAGCTGGCGGTATAAATCTTCAGATAATACATCGGTCCATGGATTAACTCCCTTTTCGTCCAGAGTATCTAGGTCTACTAGATGGTTTCCGACTTCATCCGAGGGATAGCTAAGTAATAGGGTGATTTTTTTTGTACCTCTAGCAATTCCCTTAAGGCAGGTGGCGAATCTATTTCTACTAAGAATGGGAAATATAAGACCAATATTTTCGTTTTTGAACTTGTTATTTATATCTGATGCTATATGGTTAACAGAGGCATAGTTACCTTGTGCTCTAGCAACTACAGCTTCAGTTATACCTACTATATCCTTATCACCAATCTGAAAATCTTCATACTTAGCAGCGTCAAGGACACTCTTTACAACGATATCTACTATATCGTCACCCTCACGTATTATCGGTGCACGAACACCTCTCGATATAGTCCCTACATATCTTTCCATATCACACACTCCTTCATTAACCTAGTATACGTTGTATCTTATAGTAATGAACCTTATTTAATCACTCTATCATTATAGCACTGCTTATTACTTTAGTAAAACTAATAGTTGTTATACTTGCCATAAGCCTGGCTTATACTTAGGATTATAGTAAATACTATTCTAAAAATGTTTTGAAAATATAATTAAGGGTAGACCGTATAAACTATCTACCCTTAATTTATAGTATTTCCTATTAGATAAATAAAGAATCTAAAGAATATTAGTTATAAGGACGAATAGTCTGGATAGTTCCATCCTCGTTATACTTTATTTCTGTAAATTTCATAGAACGTCTATGGTCTATGCCACCAGATAATGATGCATCATGATAGAACAAATACCATTTTCCCTTAAATTCGACCACAGAATGATGGGTTGTCCAGCCAATAACAGGCTCTAATATTCTACCTCTGTATCTGAAGGGTCCCTTTGGACTATCACTGGTAGCATATACGATATAGTGACTGGAACCTGTTGAATAAGTCAGATAGTATGTTCCCTTATATTTGTGCACCCATGGTGCTTCAAAGAAACGTCTATCCTCATCGCCTGCTAATAGTGGTTTGTTATTTTCATCCAGAATCTTATATTCCTTAAGGGGTTCGACTAATGATAGCATATCATCATTCATTTCAGCTATATATACACTGATAGCTTCTTCCTCAGGGTTTTGAGGCCCTGCATCTGCCACAAATTCTCCAGTTTGCCATTTTTCTAACTGACCACCCCAAATCCCACCAACATACATATATGCCTTGTTATCATCATCTATGAAGACGGCAGGGTCAATGCTGAAGGTACCAGGTATATAATTTGGTTCAGGGGTAAATGGACCAGCAGGACTTTTGCTGGTAGCAACACCTATACGAAAGATTCCATCCTTATCCTTAGCTGGAAAATAAAAATAATAGGTTCCGTCTTTGTATGCAGCATCTGGAGCCCACATCTGTTGGCTCGCCCATGGGACATCCTTAACATGAAGTACCTCACCATGATCTACAACTGGAGAATCAATATCATCCATAGAAAATACGTGATAATCCTCCATTGTATATTGATTTCCTTCGTCGTCGGACACTCCGTCATGCTCTAAATCGTGAGAAGGATATATGTATATCTTATCTTCGAACACGTGAGCAGATGGATCAGCAGTATAAAGATGTGTTACTAATGGTTCGTTCTGTTTAGCGTGTTTTCTCATCTGTATTCTCCTCGTCAAAATTATATTTATTAACATACTAATTATAACAAGGATTAATAAACAATCAAGGTATAAACAGATAAAACTACTTATTATTATATAATAGTATAATTATTAATTAAACATTGCTATAATTACTTTAATCATATAAGAAATTATTGTATTATATATTAAGAGTGTTAATTTTGCTTTCTAAAATATTATATTGATTTTATATATGGAGGATTTAAATGAGAAAGAAAAAATGGAAATACTCACTTATATTAGTATTATTTATTAGTCTTAGTATATGTATTAAGCCCCACAATGTAGCTGGTGAGGTTAAGCCTATTGAAGAAGCGAATGAACAGCTTCATGGAATAAGCGTAGAAGAGCAAAGGACGCTAGAAAGACTCTTTATCCTTACTCAAGAGATAGAGGAGATGGAGAGAGAGGAAGCAAGGATTACCGAAGAAATAAATGAGCTTATGATAGAGATCGATAGTCTAGATAAAACCATAATAAAGGAAGAGGAGAAATATGACACAAATCTAAAGCTTATGGAGCAGGTACTCATAAGCTATCAGCGGGGTGGTCCAGTATCTTATCTTGACATACTATTTAAGGCCAATAATCTGACGTCCTTTATTAAAAGCTTAAATCTTATAAAGGATATATCAAGAAATACAGGGGAACTTTTGGCATCAATAGAAGAGAGTAGGCTATTACTTGAGGAAAGAAAGCAGAGTCTGGGGGATAGTATGGCTTTGTTGGAGCTTAAAGTGGAAGAGCTTCAGGAACCTATAGCTGAACGAAAAAGACTTGTCCAAGAGCAGGAGGATTATCTTGATTCCTTATCTGAGGAGAAGGAGTTATATCAGCAGCATCTTGATAATGTGAAGCTGATGTGGGACAATTTGAAGGATCTATTCTCTGGAATAGTGGATGAATTTGCTCGGATAATACATGAAGGGCATTTTACAATGGAGGATCTGGATCTACAGTTTGGATTCTTTACGTTAAAGGGAGCCATACATGAGGATACATTTAATAGGATTATGAATGATAATTCTACTCTTACAAGTATGATTTTCAGCTTCAGACAGAATTCTGTAAGAATTGAAGTACCTGATAACAATTTAGTTCTGGATGGTCACTTTGAGCTAAGTGGTGCAAGCTCTCTTTCCTTTGTACCAGAGAAGGGTACATTCTACGGAATGTCCTTAGAGAAAGAGTCTATAAATGAATTATTTAGAAATGGACCCCTTTTAATAGATTTCGAACAAGTAGCGGGGGATATGGTAAGTATAGATATTGAGCTAAAGGATATTGAGACAAGCGATGGCTTTATTATCTTCAGAATAGACATCGGTTCTCTATTCTAGCTTAGCTAAAAGGAGGAATAGCATTGATTATAGCAAATGATATATCATTAGTATATCCTGATAAGACTCAGGCACTTATTGATGTTAATTTAGATATAAAGCCAGGTGAATTGGTATACATAACAGGTCCTAGCGGATCAGGTAAGACGAGTCTACTGAAGCTTATAATGGGTATGGAATTTGCATCTACAGGTACTTTGAGAGTCTTGGATAAGCCTATAAAAAATAATTATAAAGGCAATATTAGAAAAATTAGAAGAAATATTGGTCCTGTCTTTCAAGAGTTCAAATTAATTAAGGGTAGAACATCCTTGGAAAATGTCATGATGGGAATGAGATTCTTAGGATTAACCCCTAGGCATATTAAAAAAAATGCTAATGAGGCCTTAGAAAAAGTCGGTCTTGGGCATAAGAAATTATCTAAGGTCGAAAATCTATCATGGGGGGAAACTCAAAGAGTTGCTATTGCCAGAGCTGTGGCCAGAAGACCTTCTCTTATATTGGCAGATGAACCGACAGGTAATCTAGATTATGACAATGCTATAAACATACTTAATTTATTAAAATCATTTAGAAACGAGAATACAGCTGTTATTATCACCACTCATGCGACTCACCTTATTATGGAGGAGCAGAATGCGACATTTATTAGTGTTGATAGCGGTAGGATTACGATAGAACGGAAGGGTTAATATCAAAGAAAGGCAGGTTGTATATATGAGAAGCTTTCTGTTTAATATAGGCTATTTTATAAAGGAATCGGGAAGAGTTATAAGGCTTAATCTGTTATCAAATATATTCACAGTCATAGCCACCGGACTAATTCTTCTTCTGTTGGGTATAGTTATAAGCGGAACAGATATAGGGAATCGTCTAGTTGTTATGCTAAATGACGAAGCAGAGGTTAATGGGTATTTTTCCAGAGATATTTCATTAGAGGAAAGAGATGAATTAGCAGTAAATATAAATAATCTAGATGGTGTCAGAGATACAAGGATTGTGAGTGAGGATGAGGCAAAGACTAATATGCAGGAGATATTAGGAGAGGAAGCTAAAATTCTTGAGCTTTTTGAAGATAATCCCTTTGAAGCATTCGTAGAAATTCGTATTGATGTGGATGCAATGGATTATGTCATTGATAGCGTTAAAAATACTAAAGGAATAGAATATGTCAGAGATAATAGGGATGTTCTTCAAAAGATACAAGATATTACATATGCACTGAAGGTCATAGGCTATCTTATGATAATAGCTGTAGGAATAACTACGCTAATTATTCTGTCTCATATGATCCGACAAGGGATTTATAATAATAGGGACCAGATTAATACATTAAAACTCCTCGGTTCCCCCAGTGCATTTATAGGTTTTCCATATGTGTTGACTGGCATAGTATTGACTTTATTAGGTGGATTACTTGCGGCTTTAGCTCTAATTTTTCTTATAAACGGAGCTTATGAAAGTATTAGTGGGACGCTACCGTTCATGCCCTTGCCTCCAAGAGGAGAGTTGATTGATAAGATGACTCTTTGGCTTCCAGCCTTAAGTCTTTTTCTTGGTTTTTTTGGTAGTTTATTCGGTCTTTCTTCTATAGGTAAAGAATCATAAAAACCATATTTATGGATGGATTAAAAATTGTACATTAAAAAACCATATTTGCAAAGTTGAAGAAACCTAAGTACCACACTGCAAAGCTATGGCCTCCAGGAACCTTCTGCCATATGAAGTTTTTGTCAACCTCAAGTCTATCTGTAAGATTTGCTAAAGTATCCACTGCAGCTGATGCAGCAGCAATAGCTACATTATCACCGGTACCGCATATATTATAAAAGAAGTTAATTTCATAATCTTCAAATTCTTTCAGTTTATTTACAATAGTAGAGGCAGGGTTAGTGGTAGGAGCAGCAGAAAATGCACCAAAGTAACTTATGATATCTAGACATTCACCCATGCCGATGTTAATTGTCTGCATACCACCCATGGATAGGCCTGCCATAGCCCTATGGTCACGGGCTACTGTTAAATCATAGCCATTTTCGTCATATTCTGCATAAGTGGAATACTTACTGTCTATGTAGGGAATCAAATCATTTCTCAGTTCCTGACCGAATAAATAGAATGAGTTATAATCTGAGGATGAGCTAAAATCAGCACTGGAGCGTCCGTTAGGTGTAATAACGATAAACGGTTCTATCTCGCCGTTATTGATCAAATTATCCATCATGGCTTTAACCTGTGAGGAATCGCTATTCATACCCCATTCATTTATACTGCCTCCTATACCATGCATAAGATAAAGTACATTATACTGCTTTGTATCATCATAATCATATGGAAGATATACATATGCAGATTTAGTTATCTCAGAGCTATCGCCAAAGTAGTCCTTAGTCTGATATGAGATTTTTTCTATGGTGCCGCTATTGTCCTGTAATTTAATAAGATATGCTGGTGGAATAGTATCTACTGCAGTAAAATCAATATTCGCCTCGTTATTATCCATGTCATTTGCCTCCTCTACATAATCGTCATGTCCATCAGAATCATCTTGTATATTAGCAGCGTTTTGTCCATTAGAATCATCTTGTATATTAGCATCGTTATTTACATTAGAATCATCTTGTGCTTTATCATCGCTTAATTGGCCATCAGTTGATTCGCTTTCTATTGGTGTAGCCTCTATATCATCCCGTGAGTCTATGACATTATCGTTAGAATTGTTATTTGCTTTATCATGCTTTTGTGAACATGAGGAAAGTAAAAACAATAAAACAATTGGTAGTATAAGTAAGAATTTTTTCAAAACCATATCTCCTTTCTAATGTTATCTTCAAGATTTGATTGAATACGAAAAA
>CAZODB010000001.1:0-2447 GCA_964578425.1 uncultured Herbinix sp. | reverse complement strand
GTTTATTATATGTTATATCTTGAATTGGATATAAAACTGGACAAAAACTTGACATTTGTATATATTAATATAAAATAATAATATATGCTTATTCGCTATTTTTTTTTGCCCATGCCCTTGCATACCAATGGCAGATAAGTGAATTGTCTTATCATAGTTCTAGTAGGGATAATAAAGTATAGTCTATGTGCAAATAAGCAATTAATATATTTGAGAGAAATTAAGGAGGAACATATTATGGCACAAGCTGCTAAGTTAAATGTGGAAGTTAGAAAGGAAGTCAGCAAAAAAGAAAATAAAAGACTTCAAAATAATGGTTATATTCTTGGTATAATAAATCAGAAGGGAATGGATTCGGTTCCTGTTGCTGTAAAGAAAGATGAGTTTAGAAAGGTATTGAAGGAAAATGGTAGAAATGCCATATTAGAGCTTCAGGCTTCTGATAATAATAGCTACAGTGTTATGGTTAAGACTATTGAGCTATCTCCAATGCTTTTTGAATACTACCATATTGATTTTCAGAAGGTATCACTTACTGAGGTAATCAAGGTTGATGTTGCCCTTAGATTTATTGGTACAGATTCCTTAAAGCCAAAACGTCTAATTTTAAACAGACAGACGGATTCTATTGTATTAGTTGGTTTACCACAGAATATACCCGATTCTATCGAGGTTGATGTTACTGGGAAAGAAGATGGAGACAGTATATATGTGAGTGACTTGACCTTTGGTGAAGGATTAACTACTGATGTTGATCCTACTCAGCTTATTGCTTCAATAAGTGAGGCGAAGGTTGTAGAAGAAGAGACAGTGGAAGATGAGGAAGAGGCTGTAGTAGGTCAAGAGGAGGTAAGCACGGAGGAATAGTTCTATGTGCTTATGTAAGAGTTTTGCTTATTGAATTTATGTATGATAAAAACAATAAACTATATATTAGTAGCATGTTATTATATTTATATAATAACATGCTACTTTTTATATCAAAGGAAAAACTGTTCTATATAATATATTGTTATGCTCTTACAGGGCTTCCCAACAGAAAAATAGTGCTTGAATAATATGTGTTCTTCACATGTTTTCCTTATCATACAATCTTATAAAATAACGGAAGAAGCGCAATCCATAATAAATGTGACAGATTAACGAGAGAGTATAATGTCAATGATATGAGAAGACCAATATTAGTCGCTCGTAGCTGTTTTTTGTCTGAAAGACATATTCTTTTATAAAGAAAATAAAGTAATCCTGCTGGGAATATTATCTTAAGAAAAACACCAATTAACGGGTTTTCTACTGCGTTTATCATAAATACATTTATTTCTCGAAATAGCCCTGTTTGTAACAAAGCAAGTGTAAATATTATGTCTGAAACATTAAGTATATATAGAATAATAAGCTTCTTGCGTATATTAATCACATTATGAGTCTTTATAAATGTTATCAAATAATTCACCTCCATGACAGGAGTATTGACAGAATGTAGGGTTTTAATCATTTCATAATATTATTAATATTATATATGTTTGATAAGCAATATATGTGCTATTAAGTGATATATAGGGGATTAAAGATTATTGTATTGGAAAGCTATGGTAGCAGAGAAATATGATACAAGTTAGAAGGAAACATTAGGAGTGAAGAGGGGATGATAAGGCGCATTATGGGCAAGCAAATATGATATAAATAGAAATATAAAGGAGACATCCATAAGGGAAAGATAACCTTTGTGGACAAGATAATTATTCTTATTTATAGCTCTGATTGAAGCTTTTTATCCTTTTCTAATACCTCGGCTGTCATATTGGCTCTCGTTTCAAGAAGCTTATCTGCTAATGTTTCATCATTAACAGCCAGAATTTGTACAGCGAGCAAGGCGGCATTTTCAGCACCATCTATGGCGACAGTAGCAACAGGTATACCCTTAGGCATCTGAACGGTAGATAATAGTGCATCCAGTCCATCAAGTGTTGAGGATTTCATGGGAATTCCAATAACCGGCAATGTGGTATGAGCAGCGACTACACCAGCCAAATGTGCTGCTTTTCCAGCTGCACATATTATAACACCAAAACCGTTAGACTTTGCATTGGACGCAAATTCCATAGCCTGCACAGGTGTACGATGTGCACTCATAATATGGGCTTCTGTTAATATGCCAAACCCCTTAAGTGTATTAATTGTGCCTTTTACAATAGGTAAATCCGAATCACTACCCATTATTATTGCTATTTTTTTATTCATCTAAACCTCCTGATTATAGGAACAAGCCCTGTGTTTCTATAATATATCTTATTATTATAAAGGTGTCAATATAATAATTCTAGAGCATATAGAGACTATGATTCTTGAGCATATAGAGACAGAATATAGCAACGTGTTACAAATTACTACAATATTGTGGAATAATGTTGAATGCCTTGGTAATTTATGTTATAATCTTAACAAAC